>DATMZB010000549.1:0-2133 GCA_035560655.1 Methanotrichaceae archaeon
CCTAAAGAGATCATCAACAAAATATTGAATGCCGGCGTTTGGGCGCCTTCGGGCATGAACCTCCAGCCTTGGCACTTCACTGTTATAGAGAGCCGGGATGTCATAAACAGGCTCTCAATGAGGACAAAAGAGCTGGTGAGAGGCATGCCCATGCCAGAGGACCTCCAGGCTGCGTTTAAGTCCGGCCAGGACGTGGTCTTCTACGGCGCGCCGCTTCTCATCCTGATCAGCGCCCAGAAGAGAGAGGACTGGAGGACTGTGTACCTGCTGGACTGCGGCCTGGCTGCTGAGAACATGTTCCTGACCGCCTACCAGGAGGGCCTGGGAAGCTGCTTCATAGGCTTTGCCTCATTCCTCAACCAGGACCCAAAGCTCCTATCAGAGGTGGGCATTCCAGAGGGATACGAGCTTGTAGCTCCGCTCATATTCGGCTACCCTGCAGAGAAGCCTGAGCCTAAACCCAGAGAAGTCAAGCTTCTCAAATGGATTAAGTAGAGTTGATTTGGGGTCAGGGTCCCTTTCATCAGCCACCCCATCTTCTATTTTTCGGATTTTCGGCGTTGGGGAGACATATACACTGAAAATGCCGGGCGATCTCATATGGCTTGATGCCGCGAGCACGCAAACTGGAGAAACAGACCTGCCTGCAGGCAGGTGCACAGGCCACACTGATGTTGAAATGTCATGTTTGTGTATGGATGCCGGTTCAAGGTAGCTTTATATAGTTGCAGTCGTTAAGCGCAGATTTCACGATTGTGAATCAAGAGACTTTGGCTCAATTGTACAGGTCGTCTTTGCAGAGGATTTAAATCACCAAGGCATAGGACCTATTCAGACATCGAGCGAGAGCCAAAATTTCACATGAGCTTTACCGGTAGGTTAGCATGGTAATTGATGAGATATTGCGTTTGAAGAAGGAGCGCAAAGCGGTTATACTGGCCCATAACTACCAGCCCGGACCCGTGCAGGATATCGCTGATCTGACAGGCGATTCACTGGAGCTGAGTAGGGCAGCGGCCAAGCTTGATTCAGAGGTCATAATATTCTGCGGCGTGGATTTCATGGCAGAGACTGCGGCCATTCTCTCGCCCCAGAAGAAGGTAGTTCTGCCTGAGAAGGGAGCCTGGTGTCCCATGGCTCACATGATAACACCAGACCAGCTCAGGGATATCAAGTCAGTGTATCCAGAGGCAGCGGTGGTCTGCTATGTCAACTCCACAGCTGAGGTTAAAGCCGAGAGCGATGTATGCTGCACCTCAGCAAACGGCATCCAGGTTGTAAACTCCCTGGATGAGAAAGAGGTCATATTCATCCCAGACAGGAACCTCGCAAGCTATGTATCAAGGCACACCGCCAAGAAGATCATCCCCTGGGATGGGTACTGCTACGTCCACGACAGGTTTACGCCAGAAGAGGTGGAGGCAGCAAGGAAGCTGCATCCCCAGGCAGAGGTGCTTGTCCATCCCGAGTGCAGGGCGGCGGTCATTGATGCTGCCGACTATGTCTTCAGCACATCGGGCATGGGAAGACATGCAAAAACCAGCCAGGCCAGGGAGTTCATTATAGGCACTGAAGCTGGAATGATCTACAGGCTGAAGAAGGATAATCCCGATAAAGAGTTCTATCCTTTGAGCGATAAGGCCATCTGCCAGAACATGAAGAAGACCAACCTGGAGAAGGTGCTCAGGGCTTTAGAGACTCTTGAGCCGAGGGTAACGGTGCCTGAAGAGATAGCTAGCCGTGCCAGAAAGTCAATTGAGAGGATGCTTTCTGTCAAGGTCTAACTGAGTGCTGCCTATCAGAGGATAGGGCTTATCTGCCACCATGCTCCTATCCCTGTCTGGTGAGAGCATGAAGTACAGCAGCACGCTTGAGAAGTTCCTGAGCGCACACAAGGGCAAGCTCATCTGGGTGCTCTTGAAGGACTCGGGGGATACAATACTGGGCAAGCTTGTGGAGTTCGAAGAGAGCATCATCGTCCTCAATATAGTTGAGCAGGGGAGGGACACCATGGAGGTGACCGATGTCCTGCTGCTATTCGACCTCGACTCAGTATTCGGGTTTACTGCTGGAGAGGAGAGCTTCCAGATCTTCAAGAAGGCCATGGCTGATACCAAGAGAGCGCTGGAGGAC
>DATMZB010000550.1:0-5553 GCA_035560655.1 Methanotrichaceae archaeon
GATTGCTGCCTCTGATGATGCCTGGCTGATCATTATTATATTCACTCCGGCTTTCGCAAGGGCCGTGAAAGCCCGCGCAGCCACGCCTGGAGTGCCAATCATTCCGGCCCCGGAGAGGTTCAAAAGCGCCACCTTCTTTGAGACGGTGACCGCCTTTATGACGTCCTCCTTCTGGAAGTCGTCGTGAACTATCTGGGTCCCTGGGCTTGATGGGTCGAATGTGCACTTGACCCTGACAGGTATGCCCTTTCTTATTGCAGGCTCTATGGCTCTGGGATGAAGTACCTTGGCGCCGAAGTGAGAGAGCTCCATCGTCTCCCTGTATGAGATCCTGGGTATGGTCTTGGCTCCGGGAACTATCTTTGGGTCCGTGGTCAGGACGCCAGGAGTCTCCTTCCAGAACCAGATCTCATCAGCGTCTATAGCAGCACCAATGAGCGATGCAGAGAAGTCTGATCCGCCCCGGCCAAGAGTGGTGATTGTCCCCTTCTCGTCCTGGGCTATGAACCCTGTAACTACAGGTATGCCATTTAGAGGCAGCAGCCTCTGAGGTATGAGCTGGTAGGTCTTCTCTAAGGGTCGGGAATCTCCATACTCGCTGTTGGTGATTATTCCCGCCTCGCCTCCGGTGTAGCACTTGGACGCTATTCCAAGATCTCTGACGACTCCTGACAATATTGGCGCTGCAAGCTGCTCTCCATACCCGGATATGTAATCCAGGGACCTGGGCGTAAGCTCTCCAAGGTAGCATATTCCTATGTAGGCCTTCTCAAGCTCGCTCAGCTTCTGGGCGAGCACCTTCTGGACCTCATTTACAATCTCTGGGTCCTTAATGGCCTCAGCCACTGCTAGGTTGTGCCTCTCTGTAAGCCCCTTAATGAATGATGTGACATCAGATACATTTCCCTCACTGGCCGCCTTTCTGGCGCACTCCAGGAGCTCGTCAGTAACGCCCTGCAGTGCAGAGGTTACAAGGACTATCTCGTTCTCGCCGCTGAATTGCAGGGCGAGCTCTCCTACATGTCTGAGCCTCGGGCCATCTGCAACTGAAACTCCACCGAACTTCATTACCAAGCGTGCCATGGTGAAAACCCTGAGGAGCTATTATCTCATCGATTTAAGTGTATCTCATAGCCTGTGCCACTTGTAGCAGGGCACCAATGAAGGGGGCATGGAATAACTTGGGCTGGCCAGACATCCATTGAGGCCGCGGTCTACCATCTCCTGACAGAGATTATATAAAGAGGCAGATCGCTCTTAGCTGGCCGAAGTCTTATATAGATGTAATCAAAAGAATCCGAGTCCTAATTTGGAATTATACCTTCATCTCAAACTTCGCGAGGCGTATTATGGGAAAGAGGAAGAAGCTAGTTGAGCGTGTAACGACTCTATTAGATAAGCCTGAATACATCAGGAATATCGGAACTGTAGCACATATCGATCACGGGAAGACCACCCTTTCAGATAACCTGGTTGCAGGTGCGGGTATGATCTCCATGGACCTGGCAGGAAAGCAGCTATTCATGGATTTCGATCCACTTGAGCAGGCCAGGGGAATCACAATAGATGCAGCCAACATATCCATGGTCCACGAGGTAGACGGGAAAGAATACCTCATCAACCTGATAGATACACCAGGTCACGTTGACTTTGGAGGCGACGTCACCAGGGCCATGAGGGCTGTGGACGGAGCAATTGTGCTTGTAGATGCGGTTGAAGGCGCCATGCCTCAGACCGAGACTGTGCTTCGCCAGGCTCTGCGCGAGGGCGTCAGGCCAGTGCTCTTCATCAACAAGGTCGACCGCCTGATAAACGAGCTCAAGATCGAGAAGAAAGATATGGCCGTCCGCCTTGGCAAGGTCATAGACAACGTCAACAAGCTCATCCGCGGCATAAACGAGGAGAAGTACAAGATCTGGAAGGTTGACGCTGCAGCAGGCACTGTAGCCTTCGGCTCTGCCAAGTACAACTGGGCCATAAGCGTGCCCATGATGAAAAAGACTGGCATCGGCTTCGATCAGGTCTTCGACTACTGCCACTCCGGGAACATGAGAGAGCTGGCTGAGAAGTGTCCACTGTACAGGGCAGTCAACGATATGGTGGTCAGGAACCTCCCAAGCCCCCTTGAGGCCCAGAAAGAGCGTATAGCAAACATCTGGAAGGGCGATTTCAATACACCAGTTGGCAAAGCAATGCTTGCCTGCGACCCCAACGGGCCAGTAGTATTCATGGTCACAAAGATCAAGATGGATCCACACGCGGGAGAGGTGGCCACTGGACGTCTCTTCTCAGGAACCCTCACAAGGGGCCAGGAGCTGCATGTATCAGGTACCGTCAATACCAACAGCATCCAGCAGACTGGAATCGTCATGGGCGCTGAGAGGGTCGAGGTAGAGAGGATCCCTGCAGGCAACATCGCAGCAGTTACAGGTCTACGCGATGCCATAGTCGGGTCCACTGTATCATCTCTGCCAGACATGACTCCATTCGAGCTGATCAGGCACGTCTCAGAGCCAGTAGTGACCGTGGCCGTAGAGGCCAAGAATATGCGCGACCTGCCAAAGCTGGTTGAGGTTCTAAGGCAGGTAGGAAAAGAAGATCCCACACTGCAGATCACAATCAACGAAGAGACAGGCGAGCACCTGATGGCCGGTATGGGCGAGCTTCACCTGGAGATAGTGGCTTACAGGATCCAGCGTGACAAGGGCGTGGAGATCACCACATCGCCGCCTATTGTGGTCTACAGAGAGTCCATCCTGGGGACCGGCGGACCCGTGGAAGGAAAGTCTCCAAACCATCACAACCGCTTCTACCTTGAGTTCGAGCCCCTCAGCAAAGAGACCGTTGAGGCCTTGAAAGAGGGCAAGATCAACATGAAGATGGAAGAGGTAGTGAGAAGAAAGATCCTCATGGACATGGGCCTGGACAAGGAAGTGGCCAAGAACATAGTGGGCCTGATTGGCACCAACCTGGTCATCAACATGACCAAGGGTGTCCAGTACCTCAGGGAGACCATGGAGCTCATGCTTGAAGGCTTCGAGGAGGCCACCAAGAACGGGCCTATAGCCAGAGAGCCGGTCCAGGGCATAATGGCAAAGCTCGTGGATGTCAAGCTCCACGAGGATGCAGTCCACAGAGGACCCGCCCAGGTCATACCCGCAGTCAGACAGGCAGTTCAGGCCGGAATTCTCATGTCGCAGCCTACACTCCTGGAGCCCTTCCAGAACGTCTATATACAGGTGCCTCAGGATCAGATGGGTGGAGCGATGGCGGAGATCCAGGGACGCAGAGGAGCCATACTGAACATGGATACCGAGGGCGACACTATCATCATCAAGTCCAAGATGCCCGTGTCTCAGATGTTCGGATTTGCCGGGGCCATAAGGTCGGCAACTGAGGGCAGAGCACTCTGGTCTACGGAGTTTGCCGGATTCGAGTCAATTCCAGCAAGCCTGCTGCAGGAGACTGTGAGCAAGATCAGGACCAGGAAGGGCCTCAAGCCTGAGATGCCAAAGCCTAGTGATTACTTGAAGGTGGTGTAGGCCAGCCAACATCACCTTCGCAAACATTTAAACACCAAAGCGAAATATGGAAAGATATGAAGAATACCAGTTGGAGGAGTTGAGCACATGGCAGAACAAAAGCCACACCTCAATCTAGCATTCATTGGACATGTCGACCACGGAAAGTCGACTACCGTGGGCAGATTGATGTATGAGACGGGCGCCGTCTCGCAGCACGTTATTGATGAGTACAAGAAGGAAGCCCAAGAGAAGGGCAAGGCAACATTCGAGTTCGCCTGGGTTATGGACAGCCTGAAGGAAGAGCGCGAGAGGGGCGTCACAATCGATATCGCCCACCAGCGCTTCAACACAGACAAGTACTACTTCACAGTAGTGGACTGCCCCGGACACAGGGACTTCGTCAAGAACATGATCACAGGAGCCAGCCAGGCAGATGCCGCAGTTCTGGTCGTAGCCGCACCTGATGGCGTCATGGCCCAGACAAGGGAGCACGTCTTCCTGTCGAGGACCTTGGGCGTAAACCAGCTCATCATCGCCGTCAACAAGATAGATGCCACCACCCCGCCATACAGCGAGAAGAGGTACAACGAGGTCAAGGAAGAGGTAGGCAAGCTTCTCAAGATGGTAGGCTACAAGCTTGATGAGATACCATTCATACCAATCTCTGGCCTGATGGGCGACAACCTGGCAAAGCCCAGCGAGAACATGAAGTGGTACAAGGGCCCAACCCTGCTTGAGGGACTCAACAACCTGAAGGTCCCCCAGAAGCCCACCAACCTGCCGCTGCGCGTGCCAGTCCAGGACGTCTACACCATCTCTGGTGTGGGCACTGTGCCTGTGGGACGCGTTGAGACAGGCATCATGAAGAAGAACGATAAGATCGTCTTCGAGCCCGCAGGCGTTGCTGGAGAGGTCAAGTCCATAGAGATGCATCATGAAGAGGCTCCAGAGGCAGGTCCCGGAGACAACATCGGCTGGAACGTGCGCGGCGTAGGCAAGAAGGATATCCGCCGTGGCGATGTCTGCGGACATCCAGAGAAGCCACCCTCGGTTGCCAAGGCTTTCAAGGCCCAGATCGTAGTGCTGCAGCATCCAAGCGCAATATCTGTTGGGTACACACCAGTGTTCCACTGCCATACCGCTCAGATCGCATGCACCATAACTGAGATCCTGGCCAAGCTCGACCCAAGGACTGGCGCAGTCAAGGAGCAGAACCCTGCCTTCATCAAGGCTGGAGATGCAGCCATCGTCATGGTCACTCCCTCCAAGCCCATGGTCATAGAGAAGGTCAAGGAGATCCCCCAGCTGGGCAGGTTCGCCATAAGAGATATGGGTCAGACTATCGCTGCCGGTATGTGCATGGATGTCGTGCCCAGATAAATTAATTTTTTTGGGTGTTACATAATGCAAAAGGCAAGAATTAGACTCTCTGGCACCAACCCCATGATGCTGGACGATATATGCAACCAAGTCAAGGGGATTGCTCAGAGAACTGGCGTACACATGGCCGGACCAATACCACTTCCAACCAAGAAGATGGTCGTTCCCTGCAGGAAGAGCCCTGACGGCGAAGGATCAGCTACCTGGGATCACTGGGAGATGAGGGTCCACAAGAGGCTCATAGATCTGGATGCAGATGAGCGTGCCCTAAGGCAGCTCATGAGGATCCAGGTCCCAAAGAATGTGAACATAGAGATAGTTCTGGAAAGTTAATAGGAGAGAGGGCCGTCCCCCAGGGGATGCAGCCCGCTGCCTATATATTCTATAATTTCATCTACAGTGTTGTGAGCGTATGCTCTAAGGACTCGTAGTATAGTCTGGATAGAATAGAGGCCTCCGGAGCCTCGGACCCGGGTTCGAATCCCGGCGGGTCCGTAGATCTTTTTCTCAATCTCTTGACTTATTGCATTATCCAGGGCAATATCCGCTTTGGCAAAGAGATGAGATAGCTTCCAGTTCAGCCTCCCGCCCTGAAGACGAGATGGACCTGAAAAAAGAGGTCCCTGGTTCAGGCCGGGATATATTGGGA
>DATMZB010000551.1:0-3046 GCA_035560655.1 Methanotrichaceae archaeon
CTATAAGCACAGATCGACATAAGCTCCTTCCATCGGCCGATTATGGCAGAGCATAGTGGAAATTTAAGTATAGAATCTGTAGTGTAGAGTCTGTAGCGTAAAGGCAAGGGTTTTGAGTTCAGGTTCGTCTTTATAATAATTTACTGGGAGCCGCAAAATAGTGAAAAACAAGTGAACATGTTGCTAGTTGTACATACTTGTCCGCAGTTTGCATCTTAGGAAATCGGCATAGCAAATA
Source organism: Methanotrichaceae archaeon (assembly GCA_035560655.1). GTDB lineage: Archaea > Halobacteriota > Methanosarcinia > Methanotrichales > Methanotrichaceae > DATMZB01. The sequence continues at coordinate 239 of DATMZB010000551.1, forward strand.
GCCTCTATTGAGTATCGAGACGAGCCTACTTTATATGCCTCGCTCTTTCCTATCCCTGATCTCATCTGCCAGGTGCCCGAGCTTCCTCCACTTTTTCCTCTCGGCTGCCTGAAGCTCTGGATTTTTCTTTCTCTCAACTGCAAGTAGCTCCCTCTGGAGCTTTACATAGCTATCAAACCTGACCTGGGATAGTATTCCTTCCTCAATTGCCATTTTGATCATACATCCGGGCTCAGTCTCGTGCCTGCAATCAGAGAATTTACATTGAGCAGCAAGCTCTTCAATATCCTGGAAAGTGCTCTGCAGACCTGCCCCTGCATCCCAGAGCTGCAGCTCTCTCATACCTGGATTATCGATGATAATCCCGCCTCTATCAAGCATTATCAGCTCCCTAACGGTTGTCGTATGCCTGCCCCGGCTATCATCTTCCCTGATCTCACTTACCTTCTGCCTCTCAAATCCTTCCAGGGTATTGATGAGTGTGGACTTTCCCACGCCTGATGAGCCGAGGAGCACCACTGTCTTGCCGTCCTGGATGTACTGTGAAAGAGCATCCATGCCTGCGCCCTCTGTAGCGCTGATCGCGTATACGGGCACATCTGGAGCAATTGCCTTCACATCTCTTATACCGCTGTCGGGATCTGCACAGATATCCGATTTGTTCAATATTATGACCGGATCCACATCGCTCTGTTTGACAACCGCCAGGTACCTTTCCAGCCGCCTCAGGTTCAGGTCCCTGTTGAGAGAGGTCATTATAAACGCCACATCGATGTTCGCGGCAATCACCTGCTCGCCTGTAGCCCGTCCTGCATCCTTCCTGGAGATCTTGTTCTTCCTGGGCAGTACGGCATGTATCGTGTAGGTGCCTGAGCTGTCCTTTGAAAGCGCCACCCAGTCCCCTATGGCGGGATAGATGCCATCCTGGCGCTGCCTGCCTGATATCCTTGCCCTTATTTCCCCGCTTTTTGTATAGGCTTTGCAGCCGCTTTTGTTTACGTTCGATATCCTTCCAGGCTCATAGCTTGCAGCATACTCCTTGAACGGTCTTCCGAAAAAAGGGTTCCAGCCAAGCTTTTTTAACACGAGATCCACGAGGCAACCTCCCTAGAACAATCTTTCTTCAATCTCTATACAGCTTCATCGAACTCACTACTATATCTGGCAACTCCATGGATGTCAGATATAGCGTTTTCATTCAAAATCAAAATCATAAAAGCCTCATCAGGAACTCCTTCCCACTGGCTGCGGATACCGCTATGTGACGCCAGCTCAAAGCCAAAGCGAGGATAGTATTCTGGATGCCCAAGCACGATGATGAAAGGCGAACCCTGGTTCTTGAGAATCTCTATGCCAGCTTGGACTAGCCGTGATCCAATACCTCGATGCTGAAATTCTGGCAGCACGGCCAGGGGACCCAGCCCCATGCCATCTAATGTCCTATCACCTTCAATCTTTACTGGACTGAAGACGATGTGACCTACAACCAGGTCATCCTGGACTGCCACCAGAGAAAGAATGCTTGGGCAATTCTCGCGTAGCCTATCGACTAGATTTGCCTCGGGAGCCTGACCGAAGGTCTGCATGAAGGTTTTTTCGTTTAACTTCCTTATTTCTTCAATGTCCTCCGGTTTCTCTTCTCGAATACAGATCATGTTATCCCTACCTTGAATTGCTTATACTGCCCAATGCCAACGAAGTACAGTGTGCTACCAGTACGCGCTTGCACCTCTCTTGGGCACTTATCTATCTTTTTATGTGATCCCCTAACCTTAACCGAGCTGCGCTATATAGAATACAGAACCATAATATTCAGAATATCGCCTAAAGATGTCGATTTCTCTCTGATGATCCTCCAATACCGCAAGAGCTTCAGGATGGCCTGCATATTTGCGTCTCAGCCTGGAGAGTTTTTCTTCCACTGGCGAATAGTAGCACCACCACGCAGATTCCGGAAGGACGAAGTGATCTATATTGCGATAGCCAGCGCTCTGGATTATCCTCAGATTTCCTTCCATATCTTGCATACCTGGATATTCCTTATCGAAATACTCTCTGACCTCACCAGGCGCTTCGGCCTTGAGCCAAGTCAGCTCTGATGCAACCAGATATCCTTTATCCTTCAGGAGGGGTCGCCATTGCTGGAATCCTTTTTCAAAGCCTATGATATAGATCGAGCCTTCAGACCAGATGGCATCAAATGTTCCGGCTTCAAAGTGCAGGTCGTACATATCTCCCTGGTGGGGGATTATCCTATCTGCCAGCCCATCCTGCTGCGCCTCCCTTTTCAAGTCATTCAGGAACTGAGGATGGTTATCGACTGCTATTATCATTCCATCTGCCAAGCGGCCCAGATCTATGGTCTGCATGCCCGGTCCACAGCCAATATCCAGGATCTTGGGACTAGAAGGAAGATCCTTGAGCATATCAAAGGCCCTTTTCGTAGATTGAAACTCACCCGGGCCTTCTCTTGGATTGCCGCTGTGAATTTCCCAGAACAGATCCAACATCTCTTGTTCTTCCATCATTGATCTTCTTCTCGAATTATCTTATTACATTTAGGCTTTCTCGTCCCTAAAGAGAGCTGTAGTACCATAGCTTTGCTGGGAAGAAAATCGATGCAAGTGTGATTAAGTGCAGAAATTTTTATCCCCCGAATGCACTTTTAAAAATTCACTGTTCTTTTGCGTTAGTGTGTTCTTCTGGCATATTTTCTAGCTCAATTATCATGGGGATGGGCGCCGAGATCTGCATATTCCTATAAATACTGGAATAAACATCTCAACGATAAGCTATAGTGAGTTCGCG
>DATMZB010000552.1:0-3883 GCA_035560655.1 Methanotrichaceae archaeon
ATCTTGCTGTAGATAGTGATGGAGAGATACATTCCAGTCAGCAGATTAGAGATACCCGAAAGAGATCTGGTGCTCTGAAGGGCAGACTTCAGCAATGCGGCACAAAGAGCGCCAAAAGGCATCTCAAGAAGCTCTCTGGTAAAATGGCCCGGTTTGCCAGAGATGTGAATCACAGAATCTCCAGAGGCTTGATCACGAAGGCTAAAGACACCCTCTGCCTGATCTCCCTTGAAGATCTTGAGGGGATCAGAAGAAGGGTAGCGGTTAGGAAGCCTCAGAGACATGATCATGCCTCCTGGAGCTTTGATCAGCTCAGGCAGTTTGTAACCTACAAGGCAGCCGTTGCTGGCGTGCCTCTGGTCTTTGTAAACCCTGCATACACATCTCAAGAGTGTCCTATCTGCCATTGTATCTCCAGATCTAACCGTCCCACAAGAGACGAATTTCGTTGTACCTGCTGTGGCTTCTCTGGCCCGGCTGACAACATAGCGGCTGCCAACATAGCCGCAAGGGTAGCAGTCAACCTGCCTATTGTGGCCCGATTTTTTGCGGAGCCGCAAGCCCTACCCTTTAGGGTAGGGTAGTTGACATCTCCAACTCCAATTATACATAGTCAAGCCATATTATGAATTAGTTTCGTCATGGCGACATAGAAGCGCCTGTGGCTTCAGCAGTCGTCGATATCCTATTAAGCCGATAGGTTCAACTCTATGGCATCTTCGCATGAAAAGAGGGTGACACTGTGAATCTCAGGATACTGGTGGCCTTGATGCTGGCCATGGCCCTGCAGGCTGCGGCCGTAGACAATGCTGATCTTTCTGCAAGAGCAGTTGAACATCTCAACCAGGCAAGAGCTGAGCTTGGGCAGAGTGCGGCACAGAATCTGACATTAGAAAATCTCACTCCAGGGCAAATAAGCCAGAACCTGAATGAGTCAAAGGCGCAGCTGAAGAGGGCTGCGGCGCAGCAGCTTGAGCAGAGGTTCAATAACACAACCGAGCAGCTGCATCAGGGGATCAATGACACAACAGAGCGTCTTCAGAACGAGGCTCAAAAAGAGTTCAGGAACCAGGTCGAGAAGAGGACTCAGCCTGGAATGGGGGCAGCCCTAGCGGTGATTGGACTCCTGGCGATCTCCCGCATTATCAGAAGAGATTAGGAAAAGTTAAATGCATTGCCTCATCTCTTTATGTTCTGTTCGTCAGTCACCCCGATCCAGACTGTCAAGGAGATAGATGATAGATCAAAAGCCAACTGCAGTTCTCCTGATGAGGGAGAACCCCAATCATGAATCGGATCCGCACAAGATGGCCGAGCTTCGTGGCCTGGCAGAGGCCGCGGGCTACTTCGTCCTGGCTGACATCACCCAGAGAAGGGGCCGCGACCACAGGTATCAGACCGGCAGGGGAAAGATAGCCGAGGCTTTAGCCTATCAGCCCGACAAGCTCATATTCTACAATCCGCTGTCACCGGGCCAGGTCTTCAATATCAGAAGCGAGTTTTCAGTAACAGCCATAGATAGATTCAACCTGATACTGGAGATCTTCGCATCCCGCGCCTCCACACGAGAGGCAAAGCTCCAGGTTGAGATGGCCAGGCTCACATATGAGGCTCCTCACGTCAGAAACGCCGTGGCCATGAAGAAGAGCAGCGAGCAGCCGGGCTTCGGCGGGTCAGGAGCCTATGAAGAGTCCATGTACCACGATATGCGAGGAAGGATCGCCAAGATCAAGGCCTCACTCAAGGACGTGGAGACTATGGGCGAGGACAGGCGCCAGCGCCGAAGAGAGATGGGCTTTGATCTGGTAGCCCTGGCTGGATATACAAACGCTGGAAAGAGCACCCTTCTAAATGCCCTCACCAACTCCGAGGTGGAGGCCAAAGACCAGCCATTCACTACGCTCTCTCCAACCACACGTGCGATCAAGATGCAAGGCAGAAGGGTGCTTCTAACTGATACTGTGGGATTCATAGACGATCTTCCCCATTTCCTGATAAAGTCTTTCAAGTCTACTCTGGCTGAAATATCGTCAGCAGATCTGATACTTCTGGTGGCAGACCTTTCAGACCCGCCAGAGCTGCTCAGAAGAAAGATGGTCGCATCTCACAAGGCGCTTTGGGACTGCAGCTCGTCTGCACCCATGATCACAGTCCTGAACAAGGCAGATAGGCTGAGCCCTGATGAGGCAGCAGCCAGGTTCGAGCAGATAGAGGACCTTGCTTCCAACCCGGTCTTCGTCTCTGCCAGCAGCGGCCTTGGCCTAGAAGAGCTGACAAGAAAGATCCATGAGCGCCTTGGACCATTGCAGGAGTTCCAGATCAGGCTTCCCTATACCTCTGAGGGCTTAAGCCAGCTCTCCAGGCTCTATGATAAGGCCGAACTCCTCCAGGTGAGCTATGAAGATGAGGTTGTGGTGAAGCTTCGGGGCAGGCAGGAGTTCATAGCAGCACTCGACACAGAGGCCTCTGAGCCTGTGGCAAAGTAGTGATTGCTTAAGGGGTTGATCCAGGAGCAATCGCCTCTACACATCGGATATAAGACCATGTCTTCAAAGGTAATAAGAGAGCACTTCCAGATAAAGCAGACCATAGTCACCATCTCGGCTCGGGAGAAGAGGCATATTGAGGCTGCCAAGAGGTCCATAAGCGATGAAAGAAAACTTCTGGAGGAGTTCATACAGAAGGACCCCTTCTTCGCCCTGACCCTGGACCCTTATGATCTTAATGCTGGGGCCAGGGAAGCTCCAGACATAGTACACCAGATGGTCGACTGCAGTGCCGCCTTTGGCATAGGACCCATGAGCGCAGTGGCCGGAGCCATAGCCAAGTTCGCTGTAGAGGCCATGATGGAAGCCGGTGCAGAATACGCCATAGTCGATAACGGCGGCGATATCTCAATTCTAAACGATGAACCAGTGCTTGTGGGCATCTATGCCGGCTCTTCGCCAATAAGAGATATTGCCCTGGAGATCCCATCCAGGGCCAGGCCTCTTGGAATATGCACAAGCAGCGGCACTGTGGGGCCATCCATCAGCTTTGGGTGCGCTGATGCAGCCCTTGCCATATCCAAGGACCCGGCACTGGCGGATGCAGCGGCCACTGCCCTTGGAAACGCTGTTGTACCAGGGGTTCCTCTGGATGAATGCTTCAGGGCCATAGACCGGCCCGGGATAGAGGGTGCGATAGCCATAAGAGGCGATGAGATGGCCCTCTGGGGAGACGTGCCGAGAATCGCCAGAGCCAGGCTGAATCCTGAGAGAATAACTAAAGAATGAACGCTCGCTCTATCAGCATCTTCAAGATAATGCATATGCTCTATGCCATTCTTACAGGCAATTTCTGGCGATACCTATTTATGTTCAACCATCAACCTAACTGGCACTTAGACATAATTTAGAGCAGGATATATAAGGTCCCTGCATTTGATGGAGGAGATTAATGGAGTTCCTGGATACGACTTCGAATGTCATTGATTGGTGTGGCCTGCAAGGGTCGGTTCTGGTCTCACGGGGGGTTCCGGGACCTGTTCATTATCTCGTGGATGACTTCCTGCCCACCCTGGCAAAGATCATGATCGCTGTGCCTTATGCGCTCGGTGAGAACTTCCATAAGCTGGCCGGGAGGACTCTGGGACAGAGTTTTTCATTCGATCTGAATGTCAATCTGCCAATATTGCTTGTAATATTGTTCATGGCTGCGGCCCTTCTGATGGTGGTCGTGAGGCCTCAAAGGAGACGATGAGGCACCTAGCCCAAATCATACGGCTTATCAGGCATGAGCAGTCCAGAGAGCTGTAGAAAGATTATTCTCATCAGGCACTGTTTTACTATTTGTGAACTGGGCCATAGATGCTCTGTCCAGCCTGGCCGCAGCAGCCGGCCGG
>DATMZB010000553.1:0-11890 GCA_035560655.1 Methanotrichaceae archaeon
CACAAACAGGGTTATCAGGTCTATGGCGCTTGAGACGACCATCATTCCAACTGTCGCCAGGAGCAGCAGAGCATAAAACTCCATTGCGCCCGGGCTGTCCTTGTATCTGGAGAACGATGCCACCACTACCAGTAAAGAGACCACCAGGAAGGTGGCCTTGAAGAACTGGGAGAGGCTGTCTACTGAGAGGGTGTCAAAGAGCAAGGTCACAGTAGGGCTGGTAATGCTTGAAAGCACCATTCCGAGCGCAGCTACCAGCCCTGCTAGGCTTAGATATCCCATCAGGCTGCTGTTCCTTATGAACAGGCCTATGAGCAGTATAAGCACAGCCAGGGCGGAGAGAAGAATCTCTGCGCCCATTGGTGCCATGTATCCTAGGTCAGCCAACTCAGATCACCCCCATCTGGGCCAGAGTTATGACTGGCTGCATCACCTGGTGAGCTGCCACGCCCATGATATCGGTGATGAGGCTGGGCCTGATTCCGAAGAGCAGTGAGAGCAGTACTATCATGCTCATTGAGAACAGCTCGTAGCTATGGGCATCGTGCACATCCAGATACTTCTGCAGTATGGGCCCAAAGAGCACTTTCTGAGTGGCCCACAGATGATATCCTCCAGTCACAGCAATGCTGGTGAAGATGACTATCAGCGTGTAGACTGGAAGTGTGGCGTATGACCCGGTCAGGACCAGGAACTCGGCCACGAATCCGCTCATGCCGGGCAGTCCCAGTGAGGCCATGAATGCGGCCAGCATCAGGAAGGCGAACCTTGGCATCCTGTCAGCCAGGCCGCCAAGCTCGGCTATAACCCTGGTTCCAACTGTGTGCTGGATGGTACCAGCGGACATGAACAGGGCGCAGGTTATGATTCCGTGAGAGAACTGCTGGAACATGGCTCCCTGTATTGAGAGCCATGTGAAGGCCACGGCGCCCAGTGTTACAAATCCCATGTGGCTGATTGAAGAATAGGCCACCAGCTTCTTGATGTCCTTCTGGGATAGTGCCAGGAAGGCTCCGTAGACTATGCTTATGACCGCAATTATTGCGATTATTGTCACAAAGATCTTGTCTACGTGTGGAAGTATGGGCAGTATCACCCTGAATATTCCGTATCCACCCATCTTGAGCAGCAGGGCAGCCAGAACGACCGAGCCTGCTGTTGGCGCCTCGACGTGAGCATCGGGCAGCCAGGTATGGAATGGGAATGCTGGCATCTTGACCAGGAATCCCAGGAGCAGACCTGCAAAGATTACATTGAGCAGGCTTGTTGGGAATATGGTCTTGTCTGCAGTGGCTGCAAGCAGTGTCAGCATATCGAATGTTCTTGACCCATCAGGCATCCTGTAGGTGAAGTACAGGGCAAAGATTGCCAGGAGCATGACCAGGCTTGCCACGTGGGTGTAGATGAAGAACTTTATGGCTGCATAGTCCTTTCTCGGTCCTCCCCATATCCCTATCAGGAAGAACATGGGTATGAGCACTATCTCCCAGAATATGTAGAACAGGAAGAAGTCCAGAGCTGTGAATACGCCAAGCACTCCCACTTCGTTTAGCAGGAGAAGAGCGAAGAACTGGTTGGGCTTCTTGTCCTCACCCCAGGAGTATATTATAACCAGGACTGACACTATGGTCGATAATATGACCAATGGCAGGCCGATTCCATCTACTCCCAATGTGTATTTTATACCCAGAGATGGAACCCAGTTGTAGCTCTCCAGGAACTGCATCTTCGTTGAGGTCTTATCAAACCCCATGTACATCTCCAGGGATATCAGGAGCGGGATTATGGACGCTATCAGCGCCACCATCCTGGCCTGAGCCCTGGATTTGGTGAAGAATGTTATTATTGCTCCAATAAGTGGTATGGCGATCATTGGAGTCATGGCTATAAGATTCATAGGCCTACCTCCATCGCCAGCTTAACCACTACCACAAGTACCACTACCCCTAACACTAATGCGGTTACGTAGTTCTCTATGACTCCGGTCTGGACCTTTCTGAGGTTTCCTCCGAAGGCAACGGTCCAATCGCTTATCTTATTCAATATGCCATCAACGATCTTGATATCGATCATGTTCATGATGATGGCTGCTCCGTAGACAATCTTCTCAGCGAAGAAGGCTGTGAATATCTCATGCTGGTAGTATCCCTTGAGCAGCATCTGCCTTATGGGATCTCTCTCGCCAGTGACCTGGCTTGGGCTGAACTTCTTCCAGTAGTAGAACAGGCCTGCCACCAGTATGCCGCCTATGGCTACGATTATTGGCAGTATCTGGATATACCAGGGTTCTGAGGGCTCCTTTTCTACTTCTATAGCCCCACCTTCTCCTACTATACCTTCTTCAGCTACTCCTTCCTCTCCGGTCTCATGAGCACCCTCAGCTCCGATGTTCTCTGTAGCACCGGTGCTCTCAAGGGCTGCAGCGTGGCCTCCAATGACAGCTAGCTCTGCGAAGTTCACATCATAATGCTCGAAGTTGGTATCTACATACTCGTAGAACCCACCCTGAGCCACTATGCCGAATCCCAGTGCAAAGACTGCCAGAATGGCCAGCGGTACTAGCATTACCATCGGGGATTCATGCTTGTGGTAGTCAGATCTGGCCTCCCCTGTGAAGGTTACGAACCAGAGCCTGAATGTGTAGATTGCCGTTAAAACCGCAGCAAGCACCAGGAAGATATAAGGTATCATGCTGGCTTCAAGGCCGTACTCATAGGCTATGACTATTATCTCATCCTTGGAGAAGAATCCCGTAGTTAGTGGGAATCCTGCCAGGGATAAACCTCCTGCAAGCATGGTGAGAGCGGTCCACTTCATGTACTTTCCAACGGCACCCATCTCACGCATATCGTTTGTGCCGACGGCGTGGATTACCGATCCTGCACACAGGAAGAGGAGTGCCTTGAAGAACGAGTGGCCGATGAGGTGGAATATGCCAACTCCAACTGATGCGGCACCTACTACTGCTCCAACTCCCAGGCCCGCCATCATGAACCCGAGCTGGCTAACTGTTGAGAAAGCCAGTACCCTCTTGATATCGAAGGCTGTCATGCCCATGGTTGCGGCGAAGAGCGCAGTGAATGCTCCTATCAGTGCTACCACTGTCAGGGCATTTGGTGCTGCATAGAAGAGCGGGAACATCCTGGCGACCAAGTAGACGCCTGCAGTAACCATCGTAGCAGCATGGATCATGGCTGATACTGTGGTTGGACCCTCCATGGCGTCAGGAAGCCAGACATGCAACGGGAACTGACCCGACTTGCCCACAGCACCGCCCAGAAGACAGAGCGCTATGTATGTGAGCTGTGTTGGATCTATCTGAGCCAGGTGAGCATATATCACCGGGAACTGGAGCAGGTATTCGCCTGGTGCCAGTGTCAGGTTCAGATTGGCCATATTATTATAGAGCAGCACAATGCCAGTCAGGAACAGAACATCTCCCACACGGGTTGTGAGGAAGGCCTTCTTGGCTGCAGCGGCTGCAGATGGCTTTCTGTACCAGAACCCTATCAGCAGGTACGAGCACAGTCCCACCAGCTCCCAGAATATGAAGAGCTGGAGCAGGTTATCAGAGTAGACCAGTCCCAGCATTGATGCTGTGAACAGGCCGGCCTCAGCGAAGTACCTGGCCGAGCCCGGGTCTCCATTCATGTATCCCAGGGCGTAGGTGTGAATCAGGGTGACCACGAATGTGATCATCAGAAGCATCACCAGTGCCAGGGGATCTACCAGTATTCCCACGTTGAATACTGCAAACCAGGGTATGGATTGGTGTAGTATCGTATTATTGGGAATTATCTCTGAAGCTATCCCCAGAGATACCAATAGGCCTCCAAAAGTGGCCAGAACTGTAAGGAATCCTCCGCCTCTTGGCAGGTGCCATCCAAAGAAGATGCACAGCACGAATGCCAGAACAGGCAGGGCCACTATCAGAAAGGCATAATCAGAAAACAACGTCACCACCTCAATGCATTGATGTTGTCAAGGTCGATGGTTCCGTACAGCCTGTAGAGCGAGAGCAGTATGGCAAACCCGACTCCGGCCTCGGCAGCTGCCAGGGCTATGGAGAATAGGGCAAATACCTGCCCGTTCATGTTGGGCTGATATGCAGAGAATGCCACCAGGTTGATGTTGGCGCTGTTGAGCAATAGCTCAATGCACATCATCAGCTTGATACCGTTCCTCTGGGTTATCAAGCCATACAGGCCTATAGTGAAGATTATGGATGAGAGCAGTATGCTTAGCTCCAGTGGGATCATAGGTGTAACTCCCTCCTTGTCATCTTTTTATCTCCCTCCTCTTTAGGCGACTTCCTTCCTGGCGATATATATCGCACCTACAAGTGCTGCTGTTAGCACCAGTGCCAGTATCTCGAAGGAGAAGACGTAGGTAGTGAAGATATCTATGCCGATGTTTCCTATGCCGCTCTCAGGCAATCTCAGTCCGTCCAGGGGCACGTAGCTGTACGGCTCTTTCCCGCCCTGTTCCCATGGCGTCAGGGATAGAGATGCAAACAGCGCGGCCAGAAAGGCCAGAGTCAATATCACATTCTTATATTTCACCATGGACCTCTTCCTCCATGATGGTCTTTCTGGTGAGCATTACCGCGAACAGCAGCAGCACTCCTACAGCTCCTATGTACACCAGGACCTGAGAGACTCCCAGGAATGGAGCATTTAGGAACATATAGAGCGCAGCCACGCCTGCAAAGCAGCCCAGCAGGTACAGACCGCTATGAACTATGTTTCTGGAGTATACCACCATCGCTGCCAGCAGGGTAATGATTCCTGCAATGACTGCAAAGGAGAGCAGCTGGATTACGAACTTGATATCAAGGGCAATCAGCCTGTCTGCTATTACCCTGGCCCAGGGTGAGAAGAGCACTATGAGGGCAATGCCCCCAAAGATTATGCCAAGGGCTATAAGCAGGACGCCTAGCTCGAATATGGTCCTGATTATGTTGACACCTGATTTCTCAGCCATCAGGCCTCACTCTCCGGTGCAGCCTTCTTCTTGGCAACCTTTTTCTCTGGGTCGGCTCCTTCAGCCGGCTTTGCAGCGGCCGCAGCCTTCTTCTGGGCAGCCTTCTCTGCAGCTATCCTCTTGGCCTCAGCGGCCAGGTCGGCAGCTTCTTTTGGAGTAAACTGCTTGGAGGCGATCTTTTCAGGACCGCGTACGATGTCCTCTCTGTTCCAGCCAGCCATGGTCACTTTCTGTCCCATCTTGAGGCATTCAACAGGGCATTCATCAACGCACAGTCCGCAGAACATGCACCTTCCATAGTCTATCTGAGGGAACTGCTGCTTCTTGTTCTTGAGGGGATTGCCGTACTTGAATGGAACCATCTCAATGCAGGTGTTGGGGCAGACCCTTGCGCAGGATGCGCACCCGATGCATGTGGTGGCGTCCAGCTCGTGAATGCCGCGCTCAGCTGCAGGCAGCTCCATCATCTCCTCAGGATATTGCCTTGTGACCTCCACCCTGTTCATGGCAACCTTCAGAGGCCAGGTGAAGTTCTTTATCATCTTTCTCTTCAACATCTCAATGCCACCTCATGCAAAGTAAGATCCAATCGCTACCGCCCACAGCAGGTTCACAATGGAGAGCGGAAGCATCCACTTCCAGCCAAGGTCAGTCACCTGATCGATGCGTAGTCTCAGCAGAGCGCTTCTTACCCATACCAGGGACCACATGACAATTATGACCTTCAAGAGCAGCCAGATCACGGGCGAGACTATATCCAGAACCGGTATTGGTATGATCGGTCCCTGCCAGCCGCCAAGGAAGAGCACAGTCAGCAGTATTGATCCCAGAAGCATGTTGTTGTACTCCTGGAAGTAGAGCAGGCCCCATCTGATTCCGCTGTACTCAGTATTGTAACCGGATATGATCTCCTCTTCAGCCTCGGACTGATCGAATGGAATTCTTCCAAGATCAGTGATCAGGGCTATGAAGAATATCAGGAACCCCAGAGGCTGGGCAAAGATATACCAGAGTGTCTGGTTCTGTGCAATCTCAACCAGGTTGAGGGTGTGAGCCATTATGGCCACAGATATGACGCAGACGCCCATTGGCACCTCATAAGCGATCATCCTTGCTATGCCCCTGAATGCGCCAAGCATCGAGTACTTGTTATTGGAGCTGTAGCCGGCCATGAAAACGCCTATGGCCATGATGCTCAAAGCGGCCTCTACATATAAGGCGCTGATATCCATATTGGCCACGACGAGCGGGTAGTTCCTGCCATTGATATGCAGTGCCCCGAATGGAATTGCAGCCGCCACAAGCATGGTGGCCATGGATGCAACTATTGGAGCCCAGACATAGACCGCTTTATCGGCACTGCTTGGTATGGTATCTTCTTTGGTAAAGAGCTTGATTGCATCTGCACCCAGCTGGAGTACGCCCCATCTTCCGCCCACGCGGTTTGGGCCATATCTAGCAGCGAAATCTCCCAGGACCTTTCTTTCTGCCCAGATCACAAGCATGGCTCCGACGTTCACAACGCCAGCAATTATTGCCACGCCTATGATGCTTATGATAAAAGCAAAGGCTGCGGGTTCGGAAGATGCAAATGAGCTGATGGATTCAATTATTCCTACCAAATCCACTCCCTCCTATCTGTCTGCCTCGGATGGACAGCCGTCCATGCTGCCAGCGATTGCCACCACATCTGCAATGAAGACGCCCTCCAGGAGCGGAGGCAGAGTCTGGAATGTGGCATAGAATGGTCCCCTTACCTTTACGCGGTAGGGCTTGTCTCCGCCATCGCTGACCACATACATTCCCATCTCGCCTCTGGGGTCCTCGACCCTGTAGTAGGCCTCGCCTGCCGGGATCTTCTTTGGGATCTTGGCTTCGGTCTTGATTGGCCCTGCAGATATCCTGTCCAGGCACTGCTCTATGATGTGGATGGACTCCAGCATCTCTTTTAGCCTGACATCGATCCTGTCAGCGCAGTCACCCCTGGTTCCCACGGCCACCTTGAAGTCAAGGTCTGGATAGAGCAGGATGGGGTCTTCCTTCCTTATATCGTAGGCAACGCCAGTAGCCCTAAGTGGAGGCCCAGAGACACCCATGCGCTTGGCATCATCAGGAGTGATGATCCCAACGTTATCCATCCTCAAGTGGTAGATGGGGTCCTGCTCAAAGAGCTCTATGAACTCGTTGATCTCTGACTCCATATACTTCAGAGTGCTTCTGCACTTCTCTGAGAAGCCCTCGGGTAGGTCGTTTCGGACTCCGCCAAACCTCACGAAGGTGTGAGTCAGCCTGGCTCCGGTGACGCTCTCTATCAGAGAGATGATCCGCTCCCTGTCTATGATCATGTACTGCCAGGGCGCATAGCCGACGCCTGCGATAAGCGTCAAGAACTCGCCAGTGCCTATCAGATGGCTCTGGATTCTTGATAATTCTTCCAAGATGACCCGTATATACTGGGCCCTCTCGGGTACCTCAAGTCCCAGGATCTTCTCTACAGCGCCGCAGTAGCACTCGTTATTGGAAAGGGAGGCGACGTAGCACATCCTGTCTGTGTAGGTGATTCCCTGCAGCCACGTCCTGTTCTCCATGATCTTCTCTATGCCCTTGTGGATGTATCCAAGATCCAGGAAGGCCTTCTTCACAGTCTCGCCTTCAACCAGGACATCTAACAGGAACGGACCAGGAACCATGGCGTGCTGCGGTCCCATGTGCATTATCATCTCAGAGTCGGACTTGATCTCGCTCTCTTCCCGCTCTCTGAGCGTGGGATACTTCGGCCTCTCCGTGGGGACCGTGCCTGCCTCAATCTCAGCAGGTGTTGGGGGTATCATAAACCTGGTATAGCCGTCGGATGTGGGTATCTCCACAGCCCTCAGGCCAGTGGTTATGTCAGGATAGCCCTTGAAGTCCTTTCTCCACGGCCACGATCCTACCAGCTCATCTGGCAGGAGCAGGGGGTAGAGTCCGGGATGGCCCTCGAATTTGATGCCGAGCATCTCCCAGGCCTCACGCTCGTACCAGTTAGCGTTCCAGAACAAGCCAGTGAGAGATTTAACAGATGGGTTGTCACGGGGGGTTCTGACCTTGAGCATGGCCACTACCTGGTGAGCGCCATGGCTGGCCATGATCTCCACGACCTCCATCTCGTTCTTGGCGATCCAGTCCAGGCCTGCCGTGCCCGAGTAGTGGTCAAAGGATAGCTTATCCTTCATGTACTTGCATACATCTACGATCTTTTTAGGATCGATTGTGGCCCAGAGCCTTCTGTCCGACTCTACCCTGGAATCCAGGACGGCTCCAGGAAGGGCGGATTGAATGCTGCTTAAGACCTCGTTTGCAGTAGTCAAGAAAAGATTCCTCCTAGTAGCCTCGCCTGTCCTTCCTCTGCTTGATCTTCTCCTGGAGATTCATCAGGCCCTCCAGGAACTGCTCAGGCCTTGGTGGGCATCCGGGGATGAAGACATCAATTGGGAAGTAATCGCCTGTGTTCTGAATGATGTTGTAAGAATCGTAGAAAGGTCCGCCTGAGATGGCGCACTCGCCTATTGCCACGCACCACTTGGGCTCGGGCATCTGGTCCCAGAGGCTCTTGAATACAGGAAGGTACTTCCTTGTGATATAGCCTGAGATGATCATCACATCAGTCTGACGGGGCGTGTTCCTGGGGATGCACCCAAACCTGTCGCTGTCATAGGGAGCGGCTCCAAAGACGAACATCTCCACACCACAGCAACCCATGGGCTGCATCAAAAAGTATACCGAGTTCTTGCGGCCCCAGTTAAAGACGTTCTTTATGGGCCCCATCTCTATGATCTGGTGAATCTTCTCAGTGGTTGTGAACCAGACGTCAGCTACGGGCTGGCCAAATATGGTCCACTTCTCCAATTCTTCATCAACTGCAGCGGGTATCGGTATGACATCGCTTATACCCAACGCAAAGCCTCCTTCTTTATAGCATAAACCAATCCAACTAGCAGCACTGCAATAAAGAGCAGCATCTCGAAAACTGCTATATTCATAGATCCTAAGACCATAAACCTCTCCATGAATGGGTTAGCGTATACGTAGATCCAGGGGTACAAAAACAGGACTTCAACATCGAATATCACAAATACAATTGCGAACAAGTAGTACTGTGCACTGTACTGAACCCTGGCGTCGCGGATGGGGTTAAGTCCACCCTCGTATATCGATACCTTCTTACGGCTAGGCTTGAGAGGCGATATGATCTTCACAGCAGCTAAAGCGCCTATAGGCACTATAGCCCCCATGATCAGAAACATAATAAGCGGGATATAATAATCCACTGCCATTGGTTCGCCGGCCATTGTTTCTCCTCCGTAAAAGCTAAACATAAGGTCTGGTATAAAAGGTTTATGAAAAATCATTTCGCATCGCCAAAGTTCAATTGGAATATTTTTAGAAAGAGAGAAATTTAATTGTAATGATTGTAGGTGAATCTATGGATGACATGTGTCAGAACAGGGTGTGCCAGATGGAAGTAAAGGCGGGCCTGGGGGTGGATGAGCTCATCACTATGATGGGTGGCTGCGGCTTTGGGGCCAGGAGGTTGTCAGAGGCGGTCGACATCTATCAGGAGATGCTTACTGGAGAATATACCAGGTTCTTCACCCTGGCTGGCGCGATGGTTCCTGCAGGCATGAGAAATATAGTATCAGACCTGATAAGGAAAGGGTACATAGACGTCCTTGTGACCACCGGCGCGAACCTGGTGCACGATGTGATAGAGTCCTATGGATTCCACAGCATTGGAGAGTGCGAGGCCGACGACGCTGCGCTGCGGGAGGCAGGCCAGAGCAGGATCTATGATGTGTATCTCTCTGACGAGAACTTCATCAAGTTCGAGGAGATCATGCAGTCCATCCTGCCAGAGACCAAGGAACCGATCTCGGGCTGCCAGTTCATGAAAATTCTGGGATCAAAGATCCATGATGAGAAGTCAATACTCAGGGCGGCCCATGACAGGAACATCCCGGTCTTCTGCCCGGCGCTCTCAGACTCAATGATCGGCCTTCAGGCATGGCTGAGGTCACAGACAAATAAGCTTCAGGTGGATGCATTCTCAGATATCAAGGAGATAGTAGACATCTGCTATGGGGCCAAGAAGGCAGGCATAATGATCATAGGCGGGGGAGTCCCCAAGAACTTTGCACTGCAATCGATGCTCATCACTCCCAAGAGCTTCGACCTGGCCATACAGCTCACCACAGACAGGCCCGAGCCCGGCGGCCTCTCAGGGGCCACGCTGTCAGAGGCCGTGTCCTGGGGAAAGATTGCAGCTGAGGCGAAGTATGTGACAGTATACGGAGATGCAACTGTGAACCTGCCTCTGATTGTGGCTGCGACTCTGACCCGGCTGGAGCGTACGGGGAAGAAAAAAGCGTGATCATTGAGAGATGTAGGCGAAGGCATGACCATGATTGAATCATCTCCGATCCTGATAAAATCATCTATAGCCTTTGGGTTGGCTGGAAATCTGGAGTGGGGACAAGCAAAGAGATTTGGGTTAGCTTGAAGGCTATAGTATTGACAAGTCTGGAGTGTTGACCTTGGAGATAGTTGTAGGCATAAGCGGCGCATCGGGCGTGATCTACGGCATAAGGGTGCTGGAGGCCCTCGATGGGTGCGTGACTCATCTGGTGATGAGCGAGTCTGCAAGGAAGATCATCGAGATTGAGACCGACTATTCCCCCGGGTACGTGGAAGGCCTGGCGGATCATGTCTATGCGCCGGGTGACTTCACGGCTCCCATAGCCAGCGGGTCGTACCTCTTCGATGCCATGGTCGTTGTGCCCTGCAGCATGAGGACACTGGCAGGGATCTCTACGGGTATATCGGATACGCTCATGATCAGGGCGGCAGATGTCTGCCTCAAAGAGGGCCGCAAGCTTGTTTTGGTCCCAAGGGAGACGCCCGTAAACCTGGTTCATCTGAGGAACATGGTCTCTGCGTCAGAGGCCGGGGCGGTTGTGATGCCTGCGGCTCCGGGGTTCTACTCGCGGCCCTCAAGCCTGCCGGAGCTGGTGGATGTCATGGTCGGGCGCATATTGGATGTGCTGGGGATTGCAAACGACCTCTATAAACGCTGGCCCTCTGTAAAAGGAAATGCTTATAATGATGGGAGCCAGACCGGGGTGAGGTGAAATAGATGAAGTGTCAGCTTTGCGGCGTCGATAAGGAGACTGTGCCTGTAAAGGCCAAGCAGGCTACCATATTTGGACTCAAGGATACCACCTTCAAGATATGTCAGGAATGCCTGGAGCTCAGCCATCAGGCCTATCTGAACAAGGATTTCCTGGCCGTCAAGGCAGGAACTGGCGGAGCAGGACACCACTAGCTCTGACCCTTTTCTTCTTGTCTTTTCAAGCTTAGCATTTGCAGGCTTTGCCTTTGTGGCTCTGGTGATAGGAGAGATGAGCCTGGGATGTAGCTTGGCTTTTTAGTATTTTGTGTGATAACATGCAACGAATATCAACATAGAGGCAAGATCATGCACCATTATTACCTTGCCCTGGTTGAAGCATATCTCATAAGCCATCATGACCTTGCTGAGGCTCTGGCCTGGTTGCATAAGGTTCCCCCCAGCTGGGGGTCAGTGGGGCAGGCCGGTCGCGGCCTTGAGCGACAGCCCAGTTAGTTAATGCTGACCAGAAAGAAGATCTCCTGCTTCATTGGTTAAGCTAAGAACTTTAATGTTCAATCTATTCTTCTCTCCGTCAATGATGCAGGAAAGAGGACTAAGCGAGGGCTAAACTGCGTCAACTACGAATGCCTCTTGATCTTTTTGGTCAGCACTAACTAACTGGGCTGCCACTGGAGACCATAACCCTAAGGCGCATCCATGGGGGGGGGGGCGCACTCTAGATTCAGATTGAGAGCATGGATC
>DATMZB010000554.1:0-9992 GCA_035560655.1 Methanotrichaceae archaeon
GACCTCGCGTCCTACCAGGCCCGCAAATCCCTTGAGCAGACAGGCCAGCACCACTCCGCCCTTCTTAAGGGATGAGGTAATGACCCTGGAGCCGGACGCGGCCATGGTCTCTGTCACGTCTCTGACATGGTTGTCGACCGAAGCCTTGCGCCTTATGAGCTCATCTCTGATCTCAAGCAGCCTGACCTGCCTCATCACCTCCCGTCTCACTATCTCCTCTATGAGGTTTAGGTCCTGGACGCCCTTGATCTCCACTCTGGCGCCGCCCCGTATGGAGACGTTGACGTCCTGGCGTATGGTTCCAAGGCCACGCTTCACGCGCCCGGTGGACCTGAGTATCATTCCCAGGCGCGACGCGACCTCACGGGCGTGCTGAGGAGAGATAATGTCGGGGGCAGTCCCGATCTCAACCAGGGGGATACCCAGGCGGTCCAGTGAGTATACCAGCTCGTCTCCCCTGTCGTCAATGATTCTGGCTGCCTCCTCTTCCAGGCAGAGTATGCCTATGCCCACAGGCCCGCAGGATGTGTCTATAGATCCATCTGATCCTATGTAGGCTGTGCGCTGGAAGCCCGAGGTGTTTGAGCCGTCTATGACGGTCTTCCTCATGGTCTGGACCTCATCTACGATCTTCATCCTCAGGAGCTTGGCAATGATTAAGGAGACCTCCATAGCCTCGGGGTTGATGATGCTTGGCGGCTCCTCATCAGCTTCAACCAGGCAGGTGGTATCATACGACTTGTAGATGAACCGGCGCGATACCAGGACCTCCTCTAAGGCCGCCCGGTCTATCTCGCCAAGCTCGCTCCTGGCAGGCCGGAGGTACCTGAAAAACTCGAAATCGGACTCGGTCACGTCCCGCAGCTTTGTGGGACAGCCGCAAAAGAGCTTGCAGACCGTATCCAGCTGCTGGTGGATCTCTATGCCGCTGATCAGGCCCAGGGCGCGGTAGTCGAATTCGTCAGAACCATTGGTTGTCATCAATCTCCTATCGATGACTTGGGTGGTTTAATTCTTTTGACTGCCTCTCTTATATCCTCAGCTTTGACGGTCTTTCTCTTGGCATGGTTGGCCCAGCCGACTGCTTCCTTGGCCACTTCAAGGCCGTAACTCTCAAGAATCTCAGCCAGCGCATCCCTTGCGCCTTCACTGACCCTCTTGGCTCCTGCCTCGCGTATGAGCCTGCTTACTGGGGCCACGGGGAGTATGGGCATCTTTGAACACCTCGTAAGATCATTCCAGATTTTGCAGCCAGAAGAACCATCAAAACCGAATCTTCTCGGCCTACAAACCCGATTAGGCAGTATATCCTCTAATAACTCGGTATATATATCTTTCGCAGCGCAGCAGTTTAAAATGGATTGAAGAATGGCACATAAGGTGACCATTTAGCCCGGAGCAGCCAGAAAATCGTTTAATTTCCATGATTTTAAAATCAAAGTTGATATAATGGGCATGGGCGGTTGCTCACACCGCGTTCAGGGCTGTCTCGGAAATCGCTTGCAGAAACGGGGGATCTGCAGACAGGAAACGTTATTACACTGCAGCGCCAGACGGATCACATCTTCCCAGGGTCCAGATGAAATAGCAGGAGGATCTAAATGTCTGAATATATCAGCAAGGCCATCGTATATAAAAATCCAGAGGATGTTTATGGCCCATGCGGCTGCGGCATGGACATGGCGACTCTGCCAGTGCTCCTACCGAGGATGTGGCTCATAGAGGAGTGCCCTTCAGAGGTAGATGATCACGAGTTTGGCAGAGGATTTGATTTTAGAAGGGTTGCAGGATTTAGCTGCACCAATGTATTTGAGCATGTCATGGGAGACACAGAGTACCTGGCCAACTACTCGTGCTGCAAGGAGTGCGCCGAGAGGGCAGTCAAATGCGGATATGCTGTCTGGGCTGTCAAAGAGTACCCCATGACCCTGAGATAGCATCATAACCATTTTATGATGGGAGAGCGTCTTTCGATCATGAAGTATACAGTATATTCCACCAAGACCTGCCCCAGGTGCGAGCAGCTCAAGAAGATGCTGAGCGACGAGGGAATCAAGTTCAAGACGCTGGATATGGCGAGCCCTGAGGCCCTCACTGAGCTTCGAGTCAATGGCATCTTCACCCTGTCCGCCCCGGTTCTCCAGGCAGGAGAGGACTTCTTCACAGTAGATGACCTCTTTGAGGGAGAGAGGCTGAGGAGCCTCAAGGTTTTGGGGCTGGCTTAAGTTTGCCTTGAGCCTAAAACTCCTTTCCCTTGACCCTGTTTATATCGAAGACCGCTGTGCTGGCCACGTGCATCACTGCAAAGGTCCCGGCCTGGATTGGGTCTGTCACCACCATATCGGCCTGCTTTGGCACAGATCCTGCCATCTTCAGGGCAATGACCGGTATGCCTTTCTCCTGAAGCTTTTTGACCTCTTCTGTAATCCTTCCCCCCATTATGGCACCGGCCAGGACCAGTATTGAGGCTCGCGGCAGCCTGGATACGGCTGAGACTGCATCTGCCAGGGCCTCTTCGCCAACCAGGGGTATGGTGTCGACGCTAATTCTCTCGCCCCTGAGGTTGTGCCGGTCTGCCTCGCTCACTGCGCCCACAGCCGCCTGGGCCACCTGGGCGCCGCCGCCTATGATTATTACCCTTGAGCCGTAGATCTTCTCAAATGGAGGATGGATGGTCACTTCCAGAACTGATTCCAGGCATTTTAGGTCATCTATTATGCCATCCACAGGCCCGTCTATCTCCATGTAGACAGAGGCCTTGCCTTTATCCATGCCGTGCTCAAGCAGAAACTGTTGAGTATAGACTATATTGCAGCCCCTTTTTGCAATGATGCCCGCTATGTCGCGCAGCATTCCGGGTCGGTCACGACAGATCACATTTATTGCCGAACTCATGTATACCTCTCTATAAGCCTTGCATGGATATCTGGCAAACTTTAATATGACGAGTGGACATGCTTCCCACGATGGAATTTTGTCCCAATTGTAAGAGCATGATGATACCTAACCCCAAGCTCGGGGTGATGATCTGCAAAAAGTGCGGCGCAAAGGTGGAGATCACTGCCAAGGATAAAGTGGTGAGCAAAATAAGCCAGAAGACCTCGGAGATGCCTGTGCTTGAGGGCAACATATCACTCCTTCCAACAACCAACGCCAAGTGCCCTGAGTGCGGAAACAATACCGCCTACTGGGAGATGAAGCA
This sequence comes from Methanotrichaceae archaeon, assembly GCA_035560655.1. Taxonomy (GTDB): domain Archaea; phylum Halobacteriota; class Methanosarcinia; order Methanotrichales; family Methanotrichaceae; genus DATMZB01. The sequence continues at coordinate 3,203 of DATMZB010000554.1, forward strand.
GACCAGAGCTGCCGATGAAAGCCCGACCAGGTTCCTCACCTGCACAAAATGCAGATATAGGTGGAGAAGATACGAATAGTATAAGAATTAGCAGATGTAACATCATTCTCTCCAGGAGACGCTAAGGATGTTCAAGGCCGTAATCAACGCAGAGACTTTGCGCGACGCTATCGAAGCTGTTTCATCACTGGTCGATGAGGTAAAGTTCGCCATCTCAGACAAGGGCGTAGAGCTAAGAGCAGTGGACCCGGCAAATGTTGCAATGATATCGCTCAAGATTGGCGCTGAGGCCTTCGAGTTCTTTGAGGCCGCTCCTGGTGAGATCGGAGTCGATCTGGTCAGGCTAAGCGACGTCCTGAGCATGGCTGACAAGGGCGAGAATGTGCAGCTTGAGCTTGATGAGGAGAACCACAAGCTCAAGATTGGAGTGGGATCTTTATCCTACACATTGAGCCTGATAGACCCAACAGCCATAAGAAAGGAGCCCAGGATTCCAGAGCTGGACCTGCCCGCTCACGTCACCCTGCCCGGCGGAGAGCTCAGGAGGGCAGTGAAGGCTGCAGAGAAGGTCAGCGATCATGTAATTTTGGGTGTAGCCGATGACACCTTCTACATGGAGGCCAAGGGCGATATAGACTCATTAAAGTTGAAAATTCCAAGCACTGAGCTCCTGGGCATGAAGCCAGGCGAGGCCAGGTCTCTGTTCTCTCTGGATTACCTGTCTGACATGAGCAAGTCCATAGGCAAGGCCTCTGAGGTCACACTGGAGCTTGGCATGGACTATCCTCTAAGGATCAGCTTCAAGATAGGCCAGAATGTGGACATAAGCTACCTGCTGGCTCCACGCATAGAGCAGGAGTGATCGGTGCGTATCTCGGAGTACCCCTTCACGCCTGATGCTGCCGAGATGGTCAGGTCGGCCGGATACTCTCTAGAGAGCCTCCTGGATAAAGCGCTTTTTCAGCCTGTGCGAAGCCGCGCCCTGGAGAGGGTTAGGGGCGCCATAGACGGTCAGATACCAGAGAGGCGGCCCGATACTGAGGCCGAAGAGAGGATAGAGCTTTTATCATATCCTCTGGCCAGGGTGATGGTATCCTGCCTGGGCGACGACCTCCTCATGAAGCGGTATGCCATGGCCGAAGCCAAGCTCGCCTATTCCAGGATGCAGGACGAGGGCCTTAACGACCTCCTGGCATTAGCAGGCGATCTGGGACTCAATCCTTCCAGAGAGGGCGACCTCCTGAAGCTTCATTTTATAGATTACCTCCACGGCGCTCACCGCCTCAAGAGCCCGAGGTGGAAGCTGGTCAACAGAGACCTCAGAGAGGGAATGCTGACCATCACCCAGTCAGAGCTCTCCAGGCTGCTGGAAGAGGTGGCCAGGGACAGGATACTCAAAGGCCTGCCGCTGCAGGTGGACACCTCGGTATGCAAGAAGCTGGCAGATTACATGGCTCCGGTAAAATCAGAGCTTTCAGCTGTCAGAGCTAGCCAAAGGGCGGACCTTGGCCAGGTCACAGAGAGCGCCTTCCCTCCCTGCGTCAGGAAGATGCTCTCAATGGTAGCATCTGGGGCCAACCTGGCCCATTCGGCGCGCTTCGCCCTGACCAGCTTTCTTTTGCAGATCAACATGACCCCTGACCAGGTGGTGGCGCTATTCAATACCAGCCCGGACTTCAATGAGGAGAGGACAAGGTATCAGGTGGAGCACATAGCCGGGTCGAGCGGGACCAAGTACAAGCCGCCATCATGCGCCACAATGGCCACATATGGAAACTGCCCCGGCGAGGATGATCTGTGCAGGAGGATACGCCACCCGTTGAGCTATTATGAGCGAAGGCTCAAAATGTCAAGGCATGTGCAGAAGAAAGAGGCAGAGCCTGAGCCTAACCTTAAGCCTGCCTAATCTTGGACCAGATTAATCATAGCTTACTTGATCCCGGTTGCCTAAATCTAAGTCCGAGCAGTCAGGATGACCTGGCCTATCTCCGGACAGGGCTTTGTCCCTGGTGGGAACCGGTTTGCCTTCAGGGCTGCAATGAATGATTTTACCTGGCGGCTGTCCAGCCTGGCAGGCCTTATAAGAAAGTCGATCTCGTCTTCTGCCATCTTCCTGAAGCAGAGGCCTGCGTGGTCTGCTGCGTACATGGTCCCAAAGCCCAGATCAGCCCTGCCAGAAGCTATGGCTGCTGCCACTGCTGAATGAGACCTGGCGGTCGATGATGCCCGAAACTTGCCCATGGTCGAGGCAAAGATCCTGCTCATCTCGAAGTCCCTGTGCCAGCCTATTATACGTTTTTTCTCCAAGGCCCTAGTATCCAGGTCCAGAAGCTCTGGGTCCCGGGACATCAGGCCAAGCTCTCTTCTATAGCCCCTGACCAGAGCCGCCCCATTTGGCGCTTCCTTCAGCCCAGAGATGCAGGCGATATCTGCCACGCCGTCCTCCAGGTAGGTCAGCGCCCTCCTGGACCCGACGTTCATGAGCCTGATCCTGAATGGCAGGGTCTCGGATATCTGCTCAAGCACGGGATCGCTCTCGCTGCAAATGATCATGTCAGGGGCAGCGAACTCGCCGAACAAATCCACCCGGACCTTCTCTCCTTTGTCCAAATATTCAACATCGGCAGGTATCTCTATCACGCCGTCTGCCTGGGCCAGGGTGGTTATGGACCCGCTGCCCCTGTCTGCGGGATAGACAAGATCGCCTGATAGGCCCACGGGCAGCATCTGGTGGCGGCTCTCTGAACGGACTGGATGGGACAGAACTCCCCAGGCCCGGATGGCTGGCTGATCTATGCCAAGTGTCGTGCGTATGACCGGTGCGACGATCTGGCCAAAGACCGTCAGGGCGCTCGTAGGATATCCGGGCATGCCGAAAAATGGCTTGTCCGAGATGATGCCGTAGATGGTGGGCTTTCCGGGCTTGAGATTTATTCCGTGGAACACCAGGTCTCCCATGCCTTCAACCACCCTGTAGAGCATATCGCCAGCCCCGGCCGAAGTGGAGCCGCTGACCACGGTCATTGCGCACTCCTCAGCTATCTTTTTCAGCCTGTCCTCCATGGCCTGGCTGTCGTCAGGCAGTATGCCGTATCTTACGGGGGTTGCCCCGCACTCCTGAACGGCGGCTGATATGGAGTAGGAGTTTATGTCATACACCTTCCCAGGCCCGAGGGCATCGCCTGGGACCACAAGCTCATTGCCTGTAGAGGCGATGCCCACCTTCAGGGACCTCACCCTCACATTCTCGCGGCCAACTGCTGCCAGGACCCCGATCTCCCTGGCTGTGAGCCTGGTGCCTGCTGCAAGGACCGTGTCCCCAAACATGATGTCGCTGCCGGCACGAAGGACGTTCTCCCCTGTGTGAACCGGCCTTCGGACCTGGACCTGTCCACCATCAGCCTGTGCATACTCTATCATCATCACAGCATCGGCGCCTGGAGGCATCATAGATCCAGTAGAAACCTCTGCAGCCTCTCCCTGGCCAACGCTGATCTCAGGCTTTTCGCCCATGGGAACCATGCCGACCAGCTTCAGGGCAAGGGGTCGGTCTTCCCTGGCATCCACAGTATCAGAGGCTCGGACTGCATATCCATCCATGGAGGCGCGGTCAAATCCCGGGACGTCTATCTGGGATACTATCCTCTCATCCAGGACCCGTCCCAGGGCTGCGCCCAGGTCTGCCACCAGGGCCTCAGTCCTTGGAAGCCGAGCCAGCACTATAGACCTGGCCTCGTCCAGGGATATGAGGCTTCTAAACTCCTTGCGCATATGTATAGATCTTCCAGACCCGATATAAAAAGTGGCGGAGTCAGAGCCTGGCGGCCCTGCTCCTCAAAAGGTGATCTGCCAGGACCAGAGCCACCATTGCCTCGGCCACAGGCACAACTCTTGGCGGAATGGCAGGATCGTGCCTGCCCTTGATCTCTATCTCTGCAGGCTGGTTTGAGGACAGGTTCACAGTGCGCTGCTTTCTGGATATGGATGGCGTGGGCTTCACTGCAATCCGACATATGATGGCCTCGCCAGTAGAGATCCCGCCAAGGATTCCGCCGGCATTGTTGGTCTCGAAGCCTACTTTGCCATCACTGAAGATTATCGGATCATTCATCTCGCTGCCCCTCATCCTGGCGCTCTTCATGCCAAGGCCTATCTCAACCGCCTTGACTGCGCCTATGCTCATGAGGGCCTTGGCGAGGTCGGCATCAAGCTTGTCGAACACAGGATCTCCAATGCCAGGAGGTACCCCTCTTGCCACGACCTCCACCACACCACCCAGGCTGTCGCCACCTTCTCTGACTTCATTTAAGAGCTGCATCATCCGGCTGGCGGCATTTGGGTCCGGGCACCGTATGGGATTGGATTCTGCTTCAGCTCTCAGGCTCAGGATATCCACGGCATGGGATATGTCGGCCTTGATGCCACCAAGCTCTGTCACGTATCCAGCCAGGTAGATGCCTTCCTGGTCCAGAAGCTTCCTGGCTATGGCGCCTGCTGCCACACGCCCAGCGGTCTCTCTGGCCGAAGACCTCCCTCCGCCTCGATGGTCGCGGATGCCAAAGCGAGCCTGATAAGTGTAATCTGCGTGTCCAGGACGCGGAGTGTCACGGATGGAATCGTAAGCGCTTGATTTGGCGTCCTTGTTCCAGATCAGGAGAGATATGGGAGTTCCAGTGGTCCGGCCCTCGAATATGCCAGACAGGATCTCAACACGGTCCTCCTCCCGGCGCTGAGTTGAGGCCTTGCTCTGGCCGGGGCGGCGGCGGTCAAGCTCCTTTTGTATATCATCTTCTGAGAGGGCCATGCCTGCGGGGCAGCCATCCACTATGGCTCCTATGGCCCGGCCGTGGCTCTCTCCCCAGGTGGTTATCCTGAATATGGTGCCGAAGCTGCTGCCTGACATGGATTTGCCTGTAAGTCATATTGATATTTATGCTGATGCCCGGCCATCAATGATCTGAAGAGATAGTCTGGACAGGAGCTTCAATAACCTTGATCCCAGTACCATTGCCTCTAGGAAAATTCCACCAGTACCTCTATCAGCTTCTGGTTGGCCTCGCCATCCAGAGGCGGCATCCTCAGATAGACGCCCGAGCTAGTCTGGGTTGCATTCATCTCAGGGCTGGTTCTCAAGACCTCAGATCCTGGAGGCAGCTTGATCTCCAGGTCCAGGTCCTGGTTGGCCATGGGTGTGAGCCCATACCTGAGAAGGTAGCCGTTCTCAGACCTATTGAGGGCATTGGAGTAGCTGAGCTCGATATATGGATGAATCTCATAGTGGTTCTCCTGCCATACGGCATTCCCGCCCCAGGGCACTGCCAGATTAAAGGCCTCATAGCCCTCAGCTGTGGGCTGGCCGCTGGCTCTATTGAGGATTGTGACCTGGCCGTCTACTGCAGCCAGGACCTCATAGGCATCTCCTGGCAAAAGGATGCTGACCACTGTGTCATCAGGCCTGTCATTGGCGCTGCTGGTGTGAGGCACAGTCTGTGCCTGGAACTCCCTGGTATCTATGGTGTGGGCGATCATTGTGCCATCTTCATCCTTCACAGCAATGTTTACCACATCTCTGAACTGGCTCAGAACCGGCGGGGTGGGTGCATAGGGATATACCTGTAACCCCTGATTCGTGGCTATGCCTCTGCCTGCATGCGGTGAGAAGTCTACTGCACCGGCGCAGGTGATCAGAACTGTCATCAAAATCATTGCGGCGCCGAGGATAGCGCGCCCTTTATGTGCTGTGGCTTTCAACTGACTCCCCCTTCTGTTGGCGACTGTTATGCCAGAAGATGAGAGACATTGAAGATAAAATTTTGCATTGACTAACGTCTAAAGCATTCAGATAATCAATAAAATATCCTACCTGATTTTTCCATCGCACGCGCCTGCAGACCTTCGCGGGACTTTCTTGTGGAATCCATAATAATTATGTGTAGTCCCGCAAGTATTTCGTAGTGAGTGTAAGGCTTGCCACCCATGCCAGAGTATGAAGTTGAACAAGAAGCGTGTTCACTGGCTAATCCATCAAAAGCAAAAGGGGGTGACCTCAAAAGATCTAGCAGCTATCATGAAGCTATCATGTCGGAGGGTAGAACAGGTCTGGAAATATTATCAAGACACAGGGCAGGAGCTTCCAGTAGGAGAAAAGATGGGTCCTCCAAGGAAGCCATTTGATTCTAATGAAGCTGAAATTGTCAAGGAAGCTTATGAGAGATATAAATATGGTGCAAGAATGCTAGAATTGATCATCAAGAAGGTCTATAAAGTTCAGATCTCTCATAATCGTATTCACATGTATCTTCTTGCATCGAACCTGGCAGGCACTGAGCCCAACAAGCAGAAACGGCGAAAATGGGTCAGATATGAAAGAGAACATAGCATGTCTGCAGGCCATATCGACTGGCATGAGGATAAGCGCACTGGAATCAAGGTCTGCGTCATCGAAGATGATGCCTCCAGAAAGATTCTGGCTGGTGGAGAGTTCTCAGAGATCAATACCCTCAACAGCATACTTATCCTGAAAAGGCTGGTTAATGAATATTGGTGGCTTTGTCCTTTAAGAGAATTGATTATGGATCACGGAAGTGAGTTCGGGGCTCATAGGATTCATGAAGATGGCACTTGGAATAGTGAATTCAAGAATCAGCTCAGAATATATGGCATTAAGCCGATCCTGGCTAGAGTCAAGCATCCTCAAACAAATGGTAAGCTTGAAAGGTGGTTTAGCACTTACAAGCGGTTTAGATGGGATTTCATGTCATTTGATGAGTTTATAGATTGGTACAATAAC
>DATMZB010000555.1:0-3032 GCA_035560655.1 Methanotrichaceae archaeon
TGTGGACCTGAGAAGAGATCAGATTGAGCTGGCAAGCGAGAGCTTCAGCCGGGGCATTGGCCTTCGGGCTGTGGTCCGCGGGGCCGTCGGCTTCTCCAGCACCAGCGATCTGTCCAGGCTGGAAGCAGTGGCCCTGGCAGCAGTCAGATCTGCCCGCGCAAGGGGCTCGGATCCTTCCTGGGTAGGGCTGCCTGAAAAGATGGCTATCGCCAGGCCTGAAGGCATCAACGATCCAACAATTGGAGAGATAAGGCCCGAGGACAGCCTCGACCTCGCCATGGATCTCCTGCAGGGCTGCAGCGAGGTCAAGGGCGCAGAGCCCGTAGCTGGAGGCGCAGCCTTCGGCATGGGCACTGACTACATAATCAACTCCAATGGCATAGAGCTCTCTGAGACGGGCACATATATGCACGGATCTTTAGAGGCCATAGCCCGCGGATCTGATGTAGTTACAGGAAGCGAGTTTTCCAACTCAAGGATCTTCAAGCGCGACCTCCAGTCCGTTGGCAGGGCGGCTGCAGAGATGGCAGTCTCGTCCCTCAGCGGAGAGAAAGCCGAGAGCGGCACGTTCGAGGTGCTCTTAAAGCCCATAGCATTCACTGAGCTCCTGGAGTACACATTCATTCCCTCCATATCTGCAGACAGCGTCCAGAAGGGGCGGTCTCATCTGGCAGATAAGGTTGGAGCTGCCATAGCTGCCGGCCACCTGAATATAGTGGATGATGGGCTGGTGCCAGGCGGAATGGGCACTTCGTCATTTGATGGCGAAGGAGTTGCCACCAGGAGAAACGGCGTAGTAGAAGGGGGCATACTCAAGGGCTTCCTATACGACAGCTATACGGCTGGAAAGGCAAACCAGGCGTCCACTGGAAGTGCAGTTCGGGGCGGATACTCGGATGTCCCGAGGGTTGGAATAAGGAACCTGCTCGTTCAGTCTTCACAGGCCTTCGATGTCCTGAAAGATACATCCAAGGGCATCCTGGTGAATGGCTTCATAGGCGCCCACACTGCAAACCCAATATCCGGCGATTTCTCAGTTGAGGCCAAAAACGCCTTCTATGTCAGGGATGGCACCATATCCAGGCCGATAAAGTCGGCAATGATAGCTGGGAACATGTTCCAGATCCTAAAGGAGATTGAGATCGGCACAGATCCGCGCGCCATAGGACCGGTGGTGACCCCCACAGTGAGAGCTAGAATGAAGGTCGTAAGCAGTTGATTTTGAGGTGTAAGGATGATCATTGGAGGGCCAGCTTCTCAGCTATTGGCTGGAAGGGTGGCAGGCCTGCTTGGAGATGAGCTGGCCTTATGCGAGTACAAGACATTTCCGGACGGCGAATCTTATACTCAGGTTTTGGGCGATGGCGACCGGGTGACGATAATCCAGTCCACGCCTACTGATAGAGACCTAATTTATCTTTTGCAGCTACTGGACATATTCAGGGAACGCCAGATCTCTCTGGTCATCCCTTACTATGGATATGCCAGACAGGACAAGCAGTTCAAGCCCGGGGAGCCAATAACTGCCAGGGCTATTGCCTATGCCTTAAACCCGTTCCTGGGAGAGAAGAGCAGGGTTTATTGCGTAAACATTCATGCCAGGTCGGTGCTCTCTCACTTCCGTGTCCAGGCCGAGAACCTGGATGCGACTCCCTTGCTGGCAGATAGGATAAAGGAGATGGGCCTGCAAAAGCCTGTCATAATATCGCCTGATAAGGGTGCGGTGGCCATGGCAAAGACTGCTGCCGACCATCTGGGCGTGGAGTTCGATCACCTGGAGAAGACCAGGCTTTCAGGCACTGAGGTCACCATGGCACCAAAGGAGATCGATGCCAAGGGAAGAGATATTGTCATATTCGATGACATGATCGCCACTGGCGGGACCATGGCCACGGCCATTTCAATGCTCAGAAAGCAGGGGGCGAACAGGGTCTTCCTGGCATCAGTGCATCCGGTGCTTACTGGAAATGCGGTGATCAAGCTCTACAGGTCGGGTGTGGCTGCAGTGCTGGCTACGGACACGCTGGATAAGGCAGTGAGCACGGTGTCTGTGGCGCCGATCATTGCCGAGGCTCTGAGATCTCAGTAAGTTGTCCATCCCACAGAGAAGGATGGATTTCTGTTTTCTTTATCAGGCCTGAATTTCAGGAGTTGTTGGGTATCTTGGCTGGCATAGGTGCAGCCTAAGAAATGAGATCTTTATCGCACATTACCTCTTATTATCGGAGAGTCAAAGCTATTTCTGCAATCCCAACCCATCTGAACAAGCTTGATCTTCGGGCGGTGTCAAATGCACTGGGCTGCCGCTCAAGGCCGTGGCCGGCCCACCTCTGCTGACCCCTAACTGGGGGGAACCATATGTTTCTAGGCATGATATGCACTATGCGGTTGACTGGAGATTGAAAGGCTTGTTTCAATTCTTTTTCCTGGAATTAGCTCTAGAAGCAAGCATCAAAGCCTTCCAGGCCGACTGGTATGAGATTTAAAGCTATCCATGGGTAAAAGACTGTTTCCTGACTGGCGACATTTCATGATACCCAGCCTGTTTACCTATTATGCCGAGGCCAGATTATAAACTCAGGGCGTTTAAGACAGTATTACCCACAGACGCACGTACCTCAAGAGGACAGCATGAAGAATGGGCTTTAATCTGAAAAACGGGCTCATAAAGTGACCCTGGGCGAGGGCCTGGCCAGCTCGCTTACTCACCAGGGCGGAAGTCCCTAGAGTGCGGGCAAGTACAGATACCTCTGAAAAGATGCATGAGGACCACATGAGCCAGGAAGCTGAGATACGGCAATGGGTGCTATCTCGTGAGTGAGCTGATCTGGTAGGGCCCTGAAGAGAGATTATTTATCGGATGTTCTCTTTTGGTCCTGAAGACGTTTATCGACCTCAAAGAATGCTTGTCCAATTTCTTTCTCTAATTCTATTAATGTATGTAGGAGGACAACTTGACGTGGGGTCGATTTAATCGTAAGTAGGATCGCAGTTAATTGGCACAGAGCGATAGCTGCGCCATCTGCTGGATC
>DATMZB010000556.1:0-2587 GCA_035560655.1 Methanotrichaceae archaeon
GTTTATATCCTCCTGAATGATTTGGCATAAAATCTGGATACTTATTGCCAGCAGCTGCAGATTTGGCAGAAGGGAAAATGCAGTTTAGAGCGAGCCTGTTTGATGCCTGTTAAGCTGGCCTTTCTCAGATTGAGGGTCTTGGATCAATCTCACGGGCTTCCTTTCAGCGGTATAAACATCCCAACACTATTATATCAAAATGGAGAAAACTTCCGGTGCTCATGCTCGAAGATATAGCGCTCAAAGGTTGGATAGAGCTGGAAGGCAGACGATTCTCAAAGGAGGATATAAAGCAGGTGCTGTCAGGAAGTCCCGGCCTTGTATCTCGCTTCGGGGGGGAGTTCCTGCTGTGCTGGAATGAATGCAAGGCTCGTGATCATTTCGGGATAATGCCTGGGGGCTGCCCGCCTGGAGAGGTGATCTGCAATGGCAGATCCTCGGGACTTGTCGATCCTGCCTATCCTCCTATGGACCTCGCAGAGGCCATTGAGGCTGCAGTCAGGCTCAGAAGCGATGAGGGGGTGGTAGCCCTTTCTGGTGGCGTAGATTCTGTCCTGGTGGCACAGCTGGCTAAAAGGGAGTGTGTAGCTGTAGGCATGTCCGGCTCACACGACCTTTTGAGGGCATCCCAGGTGGCAAAAGAGCTTGGCCTGTCTCTTGAGCAGGTCGTTCTGGATCCGGGGATGATAGAATATGCTCTTAGCAGAGTCCTCAAGGTTATACCGAGGATAAACCCAGTAGATGCCTCTGTAGCCACCACACTGTACTTTGTATCCGAGTGGGCGGGTGAGCACGGCTACGAGCGCATACTGGCAGGCCAGGGTGCAGACGAGCTCTTTGGAGGATATGCCCGCTATCTCGATACAGATGACCTCAGAGGGGACCTGGAGAGAGATTTCTGGGGCCTGTCTACACAGCTGGCCAGGGATCAGGCAGTAGCAGCTCTGCATGGGACCTACTTCTCCCTTCCTTACATGGATCTCAGGGTGGTGAACACTGCCAGGGCCATACTACCAGAGGATAAGGTATGTGAGGGAATACGAAAGAAGCCGCTGAGGGAGGTGGCAGCGCGGTATCTGCCAAGTTCAATGGCCCTTTATGGAAAGAAGGCCATGCAGTACGGCAGCGGAGTTATGAAGGAGATACAGCGGCTTGCCAGCAAGCAGGGACACAAAAAATCGCTTCAAGAATACCTGGATCAAATGGCAAGGGCGGAATAATAGGATGGCAAGTTAAGAGGCTGCCATCTATGGATGTTTGTCTCTGACCAACCTCCTCACGAAGGCCGTCTAATCCAAATGTTTATATTCCGCTGCCAGAGATGGCGCGGCTGATGAATTACCTTGAGAGAATCCGCCAGATGGGACGAGATGCCAACCCCTTCTTCGTTCATATGGGCATCGAGGTCTCAGCTTTTGGCAATGGGACAGCCGAGCTGTCCATGGAGGTCCTGCCGTGCATGATGAACGGCGCAGGCTGGATGCAGGGCGGCCTATTTACAGCTCTGTGTGATGAAGCCATGGCATTGGCGCTCTTCACCATACTGGACGAAGTCGAGGGCATAGCCACAATATCAGAGAGCACGTCCTATCTGCAGGGTATCAGGGATGGCAAGATCATAGCCCGTGGACAGGTGGTAAAGAAAGCAAGGCATATCGCCTTCACTGAAGGATCTGTTCAGAAGGATGATGGCGAGGTGCTCTCTAAGACAACTGCTTCATTTGCAATCATTCCCAGAACCAAGGCTTAGATCGAGGATGGCAATGGAGAATGGAGAACATCGAAGATTGTCAGCTATGAAGGCTCGAAGATGATCTGCTTGAGGTGCGGCTACTGCTGTGTCCACCTGGATGTGGCCATAGTGAACCCGGTCTCAATCCTGCCTGATGGGACCGTAGATGCCCGTGACCCCGGCTCGGTCATATTCAAGCCCAAAGGCCAGCGGTGCCCCCACCTCATCTGCCATGAGGGAAAGGCGACATGCTCCATACATACGTTTTCATGCTATCAGGGGACTCCGTGCCAGCAGTTTGAGCAGTTTGGAAGGGAGGATGATGTCTGCATGCTCGGGAGCTACTACAAGGCATCAAAGCCTGCCGGGCATTGAGGAATCATCTCTCAAAGAACGTTTGGTACTTCAAAGATGCCGGCAATCAATGGACTAGCCAAAACGGCCTGATAAATATGGTCAGGGGCCATAAAGCCCCCATATTCCGCTACCTTCCCGCCTGAAGGATTCGAGGTCATATATGAGGAAGGCATGACAGCATCAGAAGCATCAGGAGCAATGATACCAGCAGCACTAGAATATGGCTGAAGAGATCGCTCCTGGTAAACAGTCCTCCATGAGCAGCAGCTCTTCCCGTTCCCCGGATATCCGGGAGGTGCACTGTAGGCCCGCTTCTGGCTGATATTGGAACAGGTTCACCTGAGGCATCCAGAGTCCAGCTATCGACCACGCTCTCACCTCTCGGATACTCTTTTTGGCCCGCTATCCATAGCCTAAGCCCGATCTCACTGCCAGCCATTGTGGTGGGCACAGTTATCGATGAAGCCGTGCAAAAATATCTATGAGACCGAGCAGACC
>DATMZB010000557.1:0-2395 GCA_035560655.1 Methanotrichaceae archaeon
TAATTGGCCGCGACGGTCGCCTGGTATGGGACAATTTTCCATTATCCCTAAAATATTGGATGATAGAAATCCAATCCCATTCAGATAAGCGAGCCATTCTTCGCAGAGTTCCATAAGGGCAAAGAGGTCTATAGTGGACAGTTCATGATCTCCTCATTTCCGGATCCCATCGATTCAAATCCAGTAATTGATTTCACAGGCACCGGCAAGCTGAATCTAAAAGAGTAGGCCCAAGGTACAGCTCTTGGCAGCCTGCACAACTGACCCAGAGCTGTGTGGAAAACTAGCATAAAGCATTCAAATTTTCAAGTGCATATGCTCCAAGATCTTGTTGATTTTCTCCCTCCCGGATCTGCATAGCCCTTTGAGCTCGTCCTGGTATGCCAGAGATGCCGGCACAAGAAGCAGAGGGATAGATGCCGCGACCTTAGCCCCCTGGGGAATAGGCAGCGTGGATAGGAAGCTCGCTCCGCTGACGCCATAAACAGGGACTATGGGAACTAAAACGGCCAGACCAAATGTCCTGTTGAAATGGATGCCGACCTTGCAGGCCAGGAAGCCGTTATGACCTATGAGCAATCCAGCACCAATGCTTGGCCCTATGGTCCTGAAAAGATTATAAGATGGTCCGACATAGAGTCCAAAGTCAATGCCAAATAAGGAGACCAGGCCATGAAACTGATTCCTGTCCTGGCTGGAGTTTCCTCCAAAGTTTGATACGACTATGCCTATATCGAGCTGTAAAGCGCCTCTATCTCCCATGTATTCCGCTATTCTGATGACACGGCTTAAACATATCCTTCACTCTGGCGCTGAATGCAGCTTCAAAATTGTCGATATCTTGAATTCTCGATCTCAGCACCGCCCCGTCTCCCTCATGCGTCAACCTTCAAGGGACGATAGTGCTTAACTCATTGACCACCCGGAGGGGTGCACTCCACGTCTGTCAGAAAGTTAAAAGGCCCAGAAGGTTAGGCTTGCATCCTGCGCAAAAAGAGAAATGGTTCGAATATACCATTAGGAGGGGGCATGCCCGCCTAAATACTCTATGATCTGGCGAAGTATGGAGTACATAACATCCAGCCTTATAGAGTTCATATTGAATGCTATGTATGTATCCCCTTCAACCCAGTAATAGAACGCAGTTATCGATGCTGGATAAGCTCCGGCATGCCCAATCAGAGAATAGTTGAAGGAGCCATTATGATATTTGCTTATCCCATAGCCCAGGCCGTACTCTTTATCGGTGCTGTTTGCTAAAGTGGGCTTGAAGTCCTGCATCTCCCTGATCAGTCCAGGTCCAAGGACACGGCCCTCCCTCAGTGCTTTGTGGAACTTATTCAGGTCTTCAGCGCTGCATATGATATCGCCAGCACCTCGATCCCATAAAATGTAGATATCACTGAAATTATAGACGCTGCTGTCATTGACATAAACTTCACAATGCATATATTTGCCAGGAATTGTCTTAATGGGCGGAGAGGTAGGCATGATCGTATCATTCAATCCCAGGGGCTTTATCAGAGTCTTGCGGACATAATCCTCGTAGCTCATGCCCGATGCCTCATCTATGACCCTGGTCAGGAGCAGGTAGCCCACATTAGAGTAGGTATAGTTGGTGTCAGGCTTGAAAAGGAGGCCTTTGTCCAGGCCTTGGAATATGGCCGTATCTGTAGACACTGGCGTCTCTGGCTGAGATAGCTGCATGGGTATCAGTGATTCTTCCTCGTCATAGTCGGCGATGCCGCTTCTGTGCTGGAGGAGCATTCGCAGAGTTATATTGGAATGATCCTGGATCCTGTCCAGGTACTTCTGAGGCAGCCACCTGTCTATTGAATCGTTCAGGTTCAGCTTGCCCTCCTCGGCCAGCTTGCATACAGCCGTGGCAGTGAAGACCTTGGACACGCTGGCTACCCTGAAGAGCATACCAGGCTCTGCTGGATCTGATGAGTTCAATCCAGCATTGCCTGCAGCAGAGGACCAGGACCAGTTGGGAGTCACTACCTGAATGGTGATTCCGGGAACCTCTTTGGAGCCGGTGCTGTCATTTATTATCCTCTGAAGACCGCTGGCGACCTGCTCAGGCGGAGCGGCAGCGCCAATCATTTCAGCAGACATAGCGGGAATCACAGCTGCAACTAAAAATGCTATTAAAATTCCAGCCTTGATCACTAGGGTTTTCATGTGGATTACCATTTGCCGAGATTGCAGTTGCTCAGAGATATAAGTTATCGGTTGTTTGATATAATTTCTTCAATTTGGCCGGGCCCTGTATCCTTCTATCTTTCTCCTCGTCTCAAGATAAACACCTTCTGCCTGTGATCAAATCCTCATTTTATGTCCTGTATTTTTCCAGTTGAGACCCCTTAAATATACAATTCTGCAATAGCGTCTG
>DATMZB010000558.1:0-2473 GCA_035560655.1 Methanotrichaceae archaeon
GTATATAAAGTCAATCATTTCAGGACTCTACACCGAACCTCCGATTCACCGAAGGGACTAATCCTAGAAAAGCCAATAGGCCACTATGACGAATCCCCGCATTAGCATAACACCAGAAGCGTACAAGGCGATCAGGATACAAGCAGCCATAGAGGGAAAGCTTGAAACAGATCTCTTATCCGAGATGGTTCTAGCCCACATATCCGATGAAACGCGAGCGGCTATGGGTGCTGCGGCAAAAAATCAAAGTGACCAAAGATGGCCGGAGTATCGCAACGAAAGGCCAGAAGAGCAAAAGGTTGAAGAGTCAGAGAGCAGCGCTCCAGATGTTGCTGTTTCCGAGCCTAAGAGGGTCGAATTGGCCGATAATCAGGCTGCCATCGTGAAGATAACAGAGCTGTGGGAGTCTGGAGAGCACAACGCAGCAGAGATAGCCAGACAGATAGGATATCCTCGGGCAACCACACATGAGAACATAAAGAGACTGATCAAGGCCGGGACTCTCCAGGAGAGCAGGGGGGCTGGAGAGCCAGAGGGAGAGGGCCAACCCGATCAGAAAGAGCTCGCTGAGGAATACGATATTTATGGCGACCTACACGGCGATATACCTGGAGAGAATCGCCAGCCGGAAGAATGAAAGCCTGAGAGTAGTGAAAGATAATAGATCCTAAAGAGAAGATAACAGCCACGAAAAAAAGGGGGCTGGGTGGATTGTGACCGGAGGCAGCACAGAGGATGGCTGAGGCTTAGAGAATCAAGATGAAAGGAAGTGATAGGAATGCAGGAAAATGAGCAAACAGCGGATGAGAGTGAAGTAGCTTCAATAAAGAAAGGCATTATTGATGAAATGGGAGGCAACTATTATGAATGTATGCAGGCACTCGATAGAAAATTTTTTGACCTAGGTTTTGGCACTCCTGTGAAGGAAAACTACGCGCTCATGAAGGATGCCATCGTCAAGCTACAAGATGAGATACGGGATAGCAATGACCTGGAGTACACGGACGAGGACTACGAGGAAGTGACTAAAGAGCTCTATGAGGAACTGCTCGATGAGGAATCGGGTATAGATCTGCGTGGCCGGGCGGTCATTGATTTCGTGATCATTAGACTCAAAGTCATCCTCGAAGGCTTTGAGGTGGGGGATGAGTGGGGGCCTGGCCGGGATACAATGTAAGTGTCTTTGTGGTTTGACCCCAAATTAAACACCACAAAGATACAAAGGATTTAACCCGGTTTTAGTTCTGGCATGGCCCCGGCATCTCGCCCTTCCGCCACTCAGCCGATCCTTACCTCCACTAAATGCTCTTTTTGATCATCAATCAGGTGTATCGTCCCATCGCTCTGCAAAAGCCCGTCCACAGTCACGCCCTGTGCAGCCCCCGTCCGCGTAACCGTGATGTGATAGAATGTATTACGGTAGCGGTAATGCATCATAAACGAGTTCCAATCGGCTGGAATGCAGGGCCTAAATTGCAGCCTGTCCGCCTCAAGAGTCAGCCCCAGCAGCGATTCCACTATGAGACGGTACATCCAGCCAGAGGCTCCAGTGTACCAGGTCCATCCGCCGCGCCCCACATGAGGATCCATAGCATAGACATCTGCTGCCACGACGTATGGCTCAGCCCCATATGTTGCCACCTGCTCCGGGGTCGAGCCGTGGTTTACAGGGTTGATCAAGTCCAGCAGTTCCCAGGCCCGGACGCCGTCGCCCAGGGCCGCAAAAGCCATAATCACCCATATGGCTGCATGGGTGTACTGACCTCCATTCTCCCTCACTCCCGGGATGTAGCCCTTGATGTAGCCCGGATCTGAGTCGGACTTATCAAATGGCGGCCCCAGAAGCTGTATGAGCGAGTCGTCCCTCTTGACGAGCTGGAGATTTACAGCATCCATTGCCTCCTTTGATCTATCAGGGTCTCCTGCCCCGGATAGAACCGACCAGCTCTGGGAGATAGAATCGATCCGGCACTCAGCATTGGCAGCGGACCCGAGGGGCTCACCGTTATCAAAGTAGGCGCGCAGGTACCAATGACCGTCCCACCCGTTTTCTCTGATCTTCTGGCGCAGGTTGGAGGACTCGCTGCGGCATAAATTGGAGATTGCTTCATCGCCCCGCATCATGGCGATACCTTCGAACTTGGTGAGCACATCGTAGAGGAAGAATGCCATCCAGATGCTTTCGCCCGATCCCAGGCAGCCGACGCGGTTCATGGCATCATTCCAGTCTCCAGATCCCATGAGAGGCAGGCCGTGATTACCAAACCGCAGGCTGCTCTGGATGGCTCTGACGCAGTGCTCGTAAAGTGTGCCCGACTCTTCAGATGTGGTTGGCAGGTCATAGTAAGCGTCCTCTTCGGGCTTCAGGTCCCGTCCCTGGATGAAGCTAGAGCGCTCGTCAAGCACGCCGACGTCTCCAGTAGCCGTGACATAGCGGTGAGCCGCCAGAGGCAGCCAGAGGCGGTCATCGGAG
>DATMZB010000559.1:0-3013 GCA_035560655.1 Methanotrichaceae archaeon
TCTCAGCCTCCGGCCCTCCGCCCTGAGCCAGCTCGGGCTTGCCCCCGCCTCCGCCGCCCAGAACCTTGGACGCAGCCTTGACAATATTTCCAGCCTTTATGCCCTTCTCCAGGCCGCTCTTGCCCACAGCCGCAACCAGCTTTCCGCTGCTCCCGCCAAGAATTGCGATATAGTCATTCTGCGATAGCAACGTAGCAGCCTTGATCAGCCCATCGATATCCACATCGCCCATCTTCTGTACCACGACTCTAAGTCCATCTATGGATATGGCATCGCCAGTAAGAGACTTCATCTGGACTTCAGCCAGGCTCTCCTTCAGCTTTTCAATCTCCTTTTGCTGGCTCTTCCACTCTTCAAAGAACCTCTCAGCAGTCTTTGGCAGCTGGTCCGCCGGCACCCTGAGCACTCCTGAGGCCTGGGATATCAGATCATCCCTCTCCTGCACAGCCCTGACTGCAGCCTCGCCCGCAGAGAACTCTATCCTCTCCACTCCGTCCTGGATCCTCTCAGTCCTGAGGATCTTGATGGCACCAATCATGCCGGTGTTGGTCACGTGAGTGCCTGCACAGGCCTCTATATCCGACCCGACCTTGACCACCCTGATCTGCGTCCCTGGAGGAACTCCGCCCTGGTACAGCTCAAACCCGAAGATCTTCTCTGCATCAGTCCTCGGCAGGAACTGGGTGTCCACTGGCACCATCTCCATGACCCTTCTATTGGCCTCCATCTCAATGGCCTTTAGTTCCCCATCCGTGATGCGCTTGTAGTGCGATATGTCCAGACGCGCCCTCTCCTCGCTCTTCTGGGCGCCTGCCTGCCAGATGTGCCCGCCAAGAACCCGCTTGGCAGAGTCGTGGACCAGGTGGGTTGCAGTGTGGTGCCTGGCATGGGCCAGCCTCCTCCTCATGTCTATCTTGCCGATGACATGGTCACCCTTCTGGATGCTTCCGGGCTTCTCCATCTGGTGAAGTACAACATCACCTACCTTCTGAACGTCCACTACCTGGAATGCCAGTCCTCCCTTCTCAAGGAGCCCGTGGTCAGCAGGCTGGCCTCCGCCCTCTGGATAGAAGAGCGTCTTGTCCAGTATGACAGATCCATCCAAAACCTCCTGAACCTCGGCCTCGAATGTCTCCTGGAAGGGCTGAGTGTAGAACAGGAGCTCAGTCTTCTTTGCACCTGGAATTACCTTTTGCACCTCTTCAGCCTTCTCGGCCTTGATGTGGGTGCTGGCAACCATTGAGTAGAAGTTGTCAGGCAGCTCTACTGAAACGCCCAGGCTCTCTGCAGATTCCTTGGCAATCTCCGGGGGTATGCCGTGGGTATCGTACAGGGAGATCATCTCTGATAGGGGCACTGCCTGCCCTTTCTTGCCATAAGACTGGGCGGTCTTCTTGACGAGCCTCATGCCCTTGCCAAGCGTATCGGCGTACTTCTCCTCTTCCTGGTTCAAGATCTCTGCGATTGTGACCATCCTCTCTTGCCAGTTGGGATAGTCAAGCTTTGAGATCTGCATCTGCACAAGCTCGGCCAGTGGGGTTTTAAGGCCCAGGTCCCTCATCTGCCTCAGAGTCCTTCGTATGACGAGCCTTGCCAGGTATCCGGCCTTGATGTTGGACGGTATTATGCCGTCTCCCAGCATGTAGGCCAGGCATCTTGTGTGGTCCACAACAGCATAGACCCTCTCCATTGGGGCTATGGTCTTCTCGAGCTTCTCTGGAGATATGCCTATGTTCTTAGCAATCCTGGCCCTCATATCGCGCAGGCTGGATGCATCCAGGTCGATTGATCCTGCTAACTTGGCATTCTGGGCAAATATCTCTGCATATTCCGGATCATCCACGTTGTGCTCAACGCCTGCCATCTCAGAGACGGTCTTGATCATGTCGGGGAAGATGGCATCGTATATGGTGGGTGAACCCTTGGATGCCCAGACGAACCTCTCAAGGCCGTAGCCTGTATCGACTATGTAGTTGGGCATCTTGGAGTAGCTCTCGCCCTTGATCTGGACCGGCCCTCCGGGGGTGACCTTCAGGTCCATGAATACCAGGGTTGACAGCTCCAGGCCGCCTACCATGCACTCCACTGACGGCCCGGCATTGCCTCCCCCTGCCCAGGGGTTCTCCTTGTATGTCACTGCGTACGGGTCCATGCCGAGCTTCAGGAGCAGCTCGTCGCAGAGCTGGACGGTCCTGTCCTTCCAGTAGTATTCCTTGTCTGGAGTGTTGAAGACATGGTGGGCCATCATCTCGAATGTTGTCAGGTGCCTGCCGCTTCTGCCCACAGAGTCCAGATCGTCCAAGCGTATACACGGCTGGCTGATGGTCAGGGGGTTGGCAGGTGGCGGCACCTGGCCCGACGTCACAAAGGGCTGGAAGTCTGCAATGGATGCTATTGTCAGGTAGATGTCGTCGCGCCACCTGGCAACCACCGGGTACCTCTGTATCCTGGTGTGGCCTCTGGCCTCGAAGTAGCTCAAGTAGTGCTCACGCATCTCATCCAGGCCGTGCTCGCGATCGAACACAGGCGCGCCTATGAATGTGTAGGGATCACATGGAGGATCTCCGCAGGTCTTCCTGGACTCGTTCCTGGTCCAGAAGAACTTCCCGCAGCTCACGCATTTCTTGCGGTGAAACCCTTCATCTGCGAAGTAGTCCAATCGATACTCGTCTTCAGAGAACATATCAATCAATGGTGGGGTGAATATCCAGCCACGCTAAAAGGCTTTCTAATACTAAAAAAGAGGTAGCGTCTTAATTGACGCGGATGACCTTTAAGAGCGAGGAGACAGGCACGCCTGCGATCTGGTCAGTGCCCTTCTTGTCTATGAGCACTGCAATGACGCTGATCTTGGCACCGTGCTCATCCAGGTACTCAACAGTCTCCTCCAGGGTGTGACCGGTGGTGATCACGTCATCCACTATGACGCACTCCTTGTCTTTGACATCAGAGAAGTTTGAGCTCAGATTGCCTCTGCCCTTTATGCTTGACTCCTGGCCCATCTGCTTTGCTG
>DATMZB010000560.1:0-2559 GCA_035560655.1 Methanotrichaceae archaeon
GTTATAAGCACAGCTGGCATGGAACTCATCATGCGCAAGGGCGGGTTTTTGCGCATAGGCTGTCAAGAGGTAGACCGAGGCCAGCATGATTCCGCCAAGATCGTAGATTACATTGAAGGCGCCTGTCTATTGATCCGAAGGCCTGTTTTAGATGAGATCGGGCTTCTCGATTCCGGCTATTTCGCCTATTGGGAGGAGACAGATCTCTGCCTTAGGGGTTTGGATGCTGGTTACAAAAGCATATGCGTTCCTTCTGCTAAGATATGGCATAAGGTATCCTCCTCAGCCAGCAGCGGAGTTAAGCTCTACTACATGACGAGAAATAGGCTCTGGCTGCTCAGAGATCACGCCACAGAGCAGGAGCTTCGATCCTTTCTGACCTACTTTTTAGTCCAGCAGTTCTGGATCGACATTCTAACATACCTTCGCCGCAAGGATCTGAGCAGTCTATCCATCTTCCTCAGAGGAGTATTCCATGGAATGCTGCCAAGAAACAAGTTGGGCCGGATTTAGGTCGAGTCTTCAAAAACACAGCTCTGTGAGAAATACCATCGGATGTCGACGTGCATCCATTAACAGCTATGCCTGGCTGCAAGAAGCAGATGCTATTGCTGAGACCCTCATGCTATCCATTATTTAAACCAAATCCTGGCACTCCCTTCTGCATCTCAGACTGAGATATTTCTGTCTATCTCGTAGTACTTCCTGTGCCTGAGGTAGCCTATGAAGTAATTATACCTGATCTGGAAGTTCTCCCAATACCCTATATCCATGCCGTTCATCCTTATGCCCAGGACCGCACCACCCATTATCCTCTTCACATTTGAGAGCCTGAACCCCTCCATGGTCCTCAGGCCTGCTCCAAGCCATCTCCACCTGTGGTAATATGGAATGGACATCACCCCCTGGTGGTGGACCAGCTCCACTGGCAGTATGTACCAGCAAAGCCCTTTCTCGCCCAGAAATTCTGCATAGACCTTATCCTCGGCGCTGGAGTACAGATCGAGCCGGTCACATTCCATAACCAGGTCTCTATATGTGATGGTGCATCCGAAGGCACCGTTTCCTCCTATCAGCCTTATGGGAAAACTCGATCCAGCAGGAATAGTTCCTTTATAATAGCCGCCAATGGCACCTGCATCCTGATAGGTTCCTCTGGATGCGGCCTCAAGCGCCTTTCTCCAGCCCTTTGTAACCTCTACATCCGAGTCTATAAAAGCAACTAAATCAGTCCCGGCCTGCCTTGCCCCCAGCCTTCTGGCTGCACCAAGCGGACCTTGAAACTCGATCACATCGCAGCCCATGCTCTCTGCAATCTCATGGGTGCTATCTGTCGAGCTTCTATCTATTACCAATATCCTATCAGGATTGCCGAACTTCTTTATTGACTGAAGTGTGATCTGAAGAGTGCTGGCGCTGTTCCATGTCGGTATTATGTAGTCTACCTCGTCCATTTGGCCTCCCAACAACGCTGTCAATTACATTTACAAGCTCCATCTCCCTCTTTTTCAATGGAAACAGTTCTTCAATCCTTCTTGCGGCACTTTTCCCCTTATCCGATCCAAGAGCGCACCTTATACCTTCAGCAAGCCCCGCCGGATCTCCATAAGGCACATAGAACCCCGTATCTCCAACTACCTCGGGCATGGCTCCCCTGGCAGTAGCTACGGGCACGCACTCGCATAGCATTGCCTCTGCCAGAGACATGCCAAAGCTCTCATATGCCGATGCCTGGACATAGACCTTCGCTCTCCTGTACCAATCCAAAAGGTCCTGGCCAGATAGGAAGCCCGTGAACTCCACATTTGGAGATGCAATAGACCTCAGATATTCGCCTGAATCATCTAACTCTCTGCCAATGACCGCAAAATGAGCCTCGGGGATAAGGGCTGCAGATCTGACAAAGGTCTCCATGCCCTTTATCTTCAGGTTGGGCCAGCTAATTCCACCTACAGTTATGGCCAGGTCCTCTTTGGAGGATTTCTCTGTAGGCAACCTGAACTTATCAACCTCAACTCCGTTGTACACAGTCTGGAGCTTTCTGGGCTTCATCCTGGCCAGAACTTCTCCTTTGGTAAAATCTGAGACTGCCATTATTGCATCAGCGTGCTTCAATGAGAACCTTGTCATTACCTTCTTTCTCCAGGAGAGCGTGAACTGCCCATGGCCCAGCTCAGGCACACAGGCCACATCGTAGCCGCCAGCTACAACTAACGACTTTTTTCTGAGAATTTTTGAAACGAGCACTGCCAGGAATGCGTGCCCTGCAGCAAACCATGAGAAGGAGACATCAGATGCTATTATGGCCCTTATCAGCTTGAAAGTATCCCAGACATTCGTATAATCGATCCTGTCCATGCTGTAATACCGTGATAGGATCTCATAGTCTTGCTTTACAAACGATGGGAACTGATAATGCACAAAGGCAACTCTGGTGCCATTATTCTGATTATTATTCTGATCGTTATTCTGATCATCATTCTGTTGAGATGCCATTGAACTCCTAGCAGAGACGGCGATGGGAGCAGATGACTGTGGCAGCTAGGATGAATACAAATG
>DATMZB010000561.1:0-5938 GCA_035560655.1 Methanotrichaceae archaeon
AGATTACTGAGCCTTTACTTAACACCCTGGGCATAAGGTGGCTGAGGCCTGGCGCGCCAGAAGAGGCCAAGTGGGCCATGGCCGAGGCCTGGAACCTGGCCAGGCTGGATGGCCGGCCCACAGCAGTCCTCCTGGATATCGGCTTCTGGAGGCAGGCATGATGAAGAGGATTGAGGCCATCTCTGCAGTCGCGTCTGCGGCAGGCGACGCCCTGATAGTGTGCAACCTTGGCTTTCCCTGCAGAGAGCTTTATTCCATCAACGACAGGCCAGAGAATTTTTATATGCTGGGAAGCATGGGCCTGGCCTCATCCATTGGCCTTGGACTGGCCCTGGCAAGGCCTGGTCGCAAGGTGATCTCCCTGGACGGAGACGGAGCCGTGCTCATGAACCTGGGCACTCTGGCAACCATTGCCGGATTTGCTCCTGACAACTACCTGCTGGTGATGCTTGACAACGGGGCCTACTGCTCCACAGGCTGCCAGCCCACTGCCACGTCCAGGTCCACGGACCTGGCAGAGATGGCCAGGGGCGCTGGAATCAGGGATGTACGAGAGGTCTCAACTCCTGAAGACCTGGCCGCTGCTATCAGTGGCATGGTCGGATGTGCTGTTGTGGCCAAGGTGGATGCTGGAAACGCCGATGTTCCTGTGATAGATCTCTCGCCCGAGCAGATACGGGACCGGTTTATGAAGAGCGCAGCAGCTCCAGGATTGGACAGTGCCGGTATAATGAGCCTGAAATAGCGTCGCAGTCTGATGCTTGACTGGCCTTGGCCTTAGCTTCAGCCTCAGCAGATTCTAGTTTGCATGGGCGGCCTCCCGGATACTGCTGTGAATCGTCTTTTTGGTTTATGGCGATGACGAGATAATGACAGACTGGGCGGTTTTAGGCAAGATACTAACGGACTCGTCTGCCTCTCAGGCCATGGCCCTAAAGTATGTCTGTGCAGGACGATCTCTCATAATTCAGATCAAGTGTATCGATCAGGGATAACCGATCATAATATTTTCTGGGACAGGCACTAACAGCTGGGTGTCTCAGGCCGACGGCCCCCCCTGACCCCGCGGCCGCGGGGGACATTTATGATTATAGGCAAGATTTGGATGTGAGCCGTTCAATGGAAAGATAGCAGGCCCAATATAATATGCTTCAAGAATATTGGGCATATGCAAATCTGATGCCATCATACTTTTGTTGTAGCTCTGACATATATGCATAAGTGTTCCCCGCGAACGCGGGGTCAGGGGGGCCGTCGGCCTTGAGACACCCAGGGCATAGAGCACCACCCGAAAGCTAGGGCCCTTCTTCATAAATCGATGCTCTCAATCTGAATCTAGGGGGTGCATCCTGCACAGACATCGTTTAGGGCCATTGCCGGGAGCTGCGATCGGAGCATATTGCACCATCCCATCATCCAAAAGATCATGCCTGCTCAATCACTCAGTACAGGCAATCACCCAGTACAGGGATGCGGAAATAGTATAGTATCGCAGGTCCAACAGGATAAATCATCTTGCATGTTGGAACGAATCTAGTGCATGAAGGCTTAAATAAGGCCACATTTCCATAGAGCACCCCGCCTGGAAAATATGGCCTTATTTAAGCCTCGTCACACTGGGCTTTATTCTTGGCTATGTGCACTAACCAGATAGGCCAGACTGCAGGAGCACCAGTGCCAGGAAGGTGCCCAACCTCTGGGCCAAAGGTCTTTTGCCGTCAGCGTCATCAAAAGAGATGAACTTGAGTGGTTGAAATGGACGAGAAATCCCTATCAAGGGCCCTATTCAGGCGCTTCAATAGGTTCATTGTAGTGCCAGCTTTCAAGATTGGCCTGGGCCGGCTCATATCAAATCCCCTTACCGGCCAGGTCATGGTGCTCAAGGTCACCGGCAGAAAAACTGGAAAGGTCCGCTATACACCTGTAAATTATGCGGCCCTTGACGGCAGAATCTATTGCTACCAGGGCAAGCGACTGAAGGGCCAGTGGTATCTCAACATAATGGCAAACCCCGAAGTGGAGTTGCTCATGCCCAAGGGCCGTCTATCAGGGTTCGCAGAGGAGGTGAGAGATCCGCACGAGAGGGCGGATGCAATGCGGCAGATCCTGAAAAGCGGCGGCATTGCAGGATTTGTTTACGGGTTTAACCCGGGAACAGCCCCGGATGAGCTGATCCTGGATAAGACAGGAGATATTCCTGTAGTCAGGATCACCCCAGCCTGATTTGAATAGTATAGTGTTTTGCCAAACGATTCAGGCCTGGCAAGATGGACAGAACATGAGTTGAGCCATCTTTTTATATTAGCTCTATGCCTGCGCTTTTGTGGCAACTGCCCGCAAGAGCCCAGAGCACAATGTATATGAGGTGATCATATCTCACCGTGTGGATGATTGGGCAGCTCAGGCGATGGATGAATGCTCCTGGTATCGATTGAAGGTGTTAAATATAATCCATTTGGCAAAGTACTTTAAATGCATTGCATAGCATAGTGATTCAGTGAGCAGGCTTCATGATGACTGTTCTGATTCTTGATGCCTATGATTGAGCCCAGTCAGCCCTGCCTTTGGTGATAAGATCTATCAGGAGCGGTCCAATCTCTGCCAGGGGCACGATGAAGTCCACATCGTCTATCTTTACGGCTGACTGGGGCATGCTCGGGAACTCGGGGTCCTTCTGTACAATCGTCTTCCCTCCCGCCCTCTTTACTGCCAGAGATCCTATGGCACCGTCCTGGCCCATGCCTGACAGGATTACGGCAATAGATCTGTTCTTGCAGCTGATTGCCATAGTTATGAAGAGGACGTCTGCGGCGGGCCTGACGAACTGGACACGCTCAGTAGAGCCAAGCGATATTGTGCCATCAGGGTTCACCATCAGGTGCCTGTCGGGTTTGGCTGTGTAGACTGTGGATCTAAAAAGCCTCTCACCATCCTCTGCCTCTTTGACCTTCATGGAGGTGTGCCTGCCCAGTATCTCCGGCAGGTAGCTCGTGTGGTCAGGGGCCGTATGCTGGACCACCAGTACAGCGGCTGGAAGGTCGGCAGGCAGGCTGGAGATTATAATCTATCATGGGGTTGAAACCACCGGCTGATACGGCTATGGCTACCACATTGAAAAAATTTGCACTGCCTGACTGCATATGTATTCATACTGCACCAATGGATATTAAGCTATTTCTTTAATTGTGCTTGGTCAGCATGCTTGCAAGACCATCTGCGAGCGATGGTCTTTGCCCGGATATACAGACTTCCATCTCTATTTGGATGAGATCTTTTCCGTGACCAGTACACATCCACCCTCACCCTTAGGCAGCCCTCCTCCCCCGCGTCATCCTCCATGCTGCCAGGATGCCGCCAATTGCTAATGCCGCTGGGATTCCTGGAGACTGCTCGGTCCCGTCATCATTTGGCGATTGGTTATTATTATTCATTGAGCGCCCCATCCAAAAACCTGCCAGCATCGGGAACATGAAATTGCTGCCAGTTTTTGGACGCTTGGCGTAGCTGGCCGGCACGGGCGCGACCTGACCTGCCGCAGGCGCACCATTAAGTCCGCTGCCAGTGCTCTTGGACGCTCCAAAGCTCTTCCCGCCAAAGCTTGAGTGACCGCCACCTGATCTGCCTTTGGCGTCTGCTACTACCGCTCCAACTAATATCACTGCCACGAATAACGCGAAAAGAAGTTTTAGGTTCATACTTTCACCGTTAACACAGCCTCCTGGTATTCTCTGCAAGCTCATAAGCCTTCTTAGGAGCCCTATGCCGGGAAGTGAGGCGTCATGCATCTCCAGTTTCGAGGGCCCTTGATCTTCTGGGCGGTGCCACATCCACCAGGCTGCGGCTCTTTACATCCTGCACAACTGATCCTGCGCTGCAGGGAAAGCTGCGCATATAGGCCAGAGTTGAGGCAAATGTATGAGGGTATGAGACTTGAATAAGCCCATGACTTGATGGACGTGCCATCCTCCATAGAACAGCTTCAGGCTAGCACACAACGGCTGAGATAAATCTATGGATTCATGCCGTCACTGGACGGTGATTTATCTCATTTTATCTATAGACTTATTTCGACCGCGGTGCACTAGCTGCCATCCTCATCTACCACATGATCAGAAAACTAGCTGCGGAGGGTGCATTGGAATCGCATTCATGGATGACATCGCTGATATGGCCCGGTATGGCATTGCTGGCTGCCATGATGCCTATAATACTGGATGATTGGCTGCTTATCAAAGCAGGGTAAGAATGAGATACTGCTTTTTAGTATTGATTTAGGCTATGGCTCCAGCTCGCCGCTTTCAAGCATCTTCTTTATGAGGTATTTGGTAGAAGAGGATGGATATCCAATCTTCCTGGCGATCTCTCTTTGAGAGGGCCGGGGGTTATGCACCCACATCTCTTTTACAAGCTCCCTGGCCTGGTCGTTCTCAGAGATCTTGGGCCTCCTGAATCGGGGCTGAGGGATGATATCCTGATCTTCAATGTCCTGGCATGGCGGAACCTGGTCCATATCCATGGCATCTTCATCACATATGGCATCCGCATTAATGAACCTCAAGGCCTTCTCTGATATGCCTCTCATTATCAGCTCTGAGGCCAGCCTCTTCAAGGTCTTGCCCTGAAGTATGGCCTCAGCCTCCAGGCCCATATAGGCTTCTGGCGTTATCTCTATCCTTGTATATCTCTCGCTGGGCATCAGCTCATCTCGCCTGTCACACCCGGTTCAGCCAATATGAGGCATGCTCACACTCTCTCAATGATTATCTCAATATTAGAGGGTCAATCCCAAGCGACCCATCTCTTGGGCTTTGTTGACTCATCAAGATCCTTGACCTCATAGAATTCCCTGATCTTATCCCAGACCTGCTTGGCAGCCTCAGCCCGCATCTCATTGATATCATCATCGCTAATCAGGCCCTTGGACCGCAGAATATTGAGCATGCCCTCAAGCATCTCAGACTGGGCTGCGACCATGTGCTGCATCCTGGACATCTGGGGCTGCAGAAGCTTGGACATTGGGCTGTCCCTCTCATCAAAGCCCTTATCGAGGAGTATTAGCTCATACTTTATGTTGTGATGGTACTTTGACCACAGTATCGTCTTTCCAAACCTCATCTCCCTGGGCTGGTCATTAATGCCCAGCCTGACCACTGGAAAATAGCCCTCATGCATCATCAGGTTCTTGAGCTCATTGCTCTGGTCATGTGTGACCATCACCCTGGCTGTGATGCTTAGGTCATCGCAGTCAAACTCCTCATCGTACAGGTAAGGTTGAAGCACCATGCCTCCAATGGAGAGACCTTCTATATGCAGCTCTTCTATCTCATCGAGCCGGAGAGTATGCCAGTACTCGGTCCCGTTCTCGCCATCTATGTAGCTGAAGAAGTCATCTATGATCTTCCACTTACCAGTGGCATTGCCCTCTTCATCAAAGGAGCTTATGCCGTCGAGCTCGGCACGTTTTACACCTACAAGGAACTTTCTGTGGGCGAAGGGCGTCTGCAAAACCAGGCCCACCTTGACCCTTCTCAGATCTCTGCAGGTGTGCTTGGACTTAAAGGTCGATTCGTCCTCTACATCCACAGATATTCTTTTGCCTCCAAGGTCGAGATACATATTGATCACCCTCTACATGGCCAATGGAGCTCTTGCCAGTTCATCGCCTCTGCCTTAGAGCCTTATGTTATTTAATTTTTGCACTATCTATGCCCAGTCTGCCTTCTGTCTGTTGGTCGGATTTTTTTGATATACAGGATTTTAGCCAGTACATCTCGATATCCTGTACAAACCAGTCAGCAGCTTTTCCTATTGAGACTGCTATCCATCTTGGTCTTTTAGATGAAAGCGATGTGTGGCGACCAATTTAGTGCTGCAATATTCATACGGGCACCCTTGGCAACTGGCCAAACCGCCACCAATATATACTTATGGCCAATTA
>DATMZB010000562.1:0-3352 GCA_035560655.1 Methanotrichaceae archaeon
TGAGAGAATAGCCCAGTATTCTGTATTTATTAGCGCTCATCCTATCTATCTACATTTAAGGAATGCTTATAGAACTAACGCCAAGATCCCCAGACCAGCAGGAAAATACCATTGCGTCTGAGGTGATCTCCAGATCAGATAAGCCAAAAACTTGATTATTCTTCATTCCTCGCCCTGCGCAAAACGTGTATTGGATCAAAGATTGAGGGGTCCAGCAGCTCTCCATTAACGAACCGGCTCACCCTCTTGCCTCCGTATATAGCTGGAAGTATACCTATGCCGTTGCATCCCAGGTTGTAAACCAGTGAAGGATTTCCTGGGTCAGGCCCAATCATCCTGACACCACTATTCGTGTAGCCCATGAGGCCGTTCCAGGAGAAATCCGCTCCGCCAGACATTGGTCCATCGACGATCTTTCCTCGGTAGAACTCGTCAATCCCTGCATAGCGTTCCTCTGCATCAGGGACATCAGTGGGTTTGTACCTGCTCCCGGCTTCCAGGGGCATGTCCGGGCCGCCCACGCTCATAAGCTCCCGGCACTGTCCTCTGATGTACTTCCGCCTGGCCAGGTAAAAGTAATCATTGGCGCGGCCAACCTTTCCATCGTCGAAATAGACTGCTGCAGCAGGCCCTTTATCCTCATGGTGCAGATAGCCGACCATGAATCCTATTACGCCCCGCACAGTCTCTTTTATAGAGATATTTGCCCCAGAGATCTCCAGATCCAGATAGCCGTTTGTGCAGAGGACTGCGTGCTCTGCTTCTACCAAATACTTTCCAGCATGAAGGATGGCCCCGTCGCCCACATCTATCCTCTGCACAGGGGACTCTTCATAAACATCGAACCTGCCCCGGTACCGTTCCTGCATCCAGGAGACCAGACCCTCGCAGAAGAGGGCGCTGTTCATCAGACCTGCATTGTTCTCCATGGCGCAGATGTACTGGTTGTCTCTGGCAAGGAGCATATGGTTCAGCCGCTCTCTGGTGACGGACTGGAAAAGAGACCGGCACTCATCAGGTATTTTGCCTGCCACATCCTCTGCAACAAACAGTCTCCTCTTGTACAGCCCTAGACGATGCCAGAGCTGTATCTCCAAAAGCATTACTTCAAGATCTTCATATGAGGATATGCCGGCGTAGCTTGAGGTCTCTTGCAGTCCCGGGTCGATCCCGGCCTCATCGATCATTGAGCGAAGAAGGTCCCATGCATTGTCTATGTCCTTCAAACCCTCTGAGACCAGATCTTCCCCAAACTCTTCCGATAGCTCCAGGGCCAGCCTCTCGAATGAGGCCACAGCCTGACCTCCGTTGTGTCCTGTGGCGCCGTGAGCTACCAGGCCGCCCTCCAGCATCACGACTCTTCTATCCGTATCGTGGAGAATGAAGTAGGCTGTGGCTACTCCAGAGATGCCCCCGCCTACAATCGCCACGTCTGCACCGGCATCTCCACTCAGGTTTACGACAGGACGCGTTCTTCTCAGCTGCTCAAGCCAGGGGGAGATGTTCTCAGATGCCACCTTTAGTTATTGGAGCTATATTTTTGAATGTGTTTCGGTAGCTATCCCGAGCAGGAGCTGTCTTTGAAGCTGCTGAGGACACGGTCTGTGGTGGCGATGGTAGCAAATCCATAGGCAAGGTTTAGAAGGCTTGCCAGATGCATCTCCTCGCAGTACGTCGCCGTGGCATCTGCAGTGAAGAAGACGCGGTAGTCCCTGTAGAAGGCGTCCCGTGCAGTGGACTCGCAGCAGAGGTTCGTCATGACCCCGGAGATGACAAGATCTTCAATATTCAGCCCGCGCAGAATCACCTCCAGATCAGTGTTGTAGAAGGCGGAGTACCTGTGCTTGGTTATGATGCGCTCTCCAGGACTTGGGGCGATCCTGGAATCGATCTCGCTCTCGGGGCTGCCTTCCAATATCATGTCCTGCCACCACCGTCCAAGGATTCCGGCGTCTGAGCCGTCCTGGCTGTGGATGTGGCGCGTGAAAATCACCGGCCGCTGTGCCTTTCTAAAGCCGGCGATGAGGCGCCTCACGTTTGGCAGTATGGCTGCAGCCGTTGTCATGGGCTCCAGGGCATCCGGGCCTGTGAAGCTACGCTGCATATCGATCACAAGCAAGGCGGCCTTATCTGAGCCCAGATTCAAGTGGCTTCTGTTAACTGAGGCAATTCTGCTCAGCCACTGACTTGTCTTGTCCTCGATATTGTCAGGAGTTATGTAGAGCTCTGTCACTGTAAGACCTCTGATAGACGAGATACAGCCCCAGGTGAAATAATATTTGATAGGTGCCAATAGCATTGTATGACTGAGATTGTGCTTTACATTGCCTCAAGCCTCGACGGCTTCATAGCCAGAAAAGATGGCGACGTCTCCTGGCTGAATCCATACCAGACAGAGGGCCAGGATTACGGCTACTCCGAGTTCCTCAGCTCCATAGATATAATCGTCATGGGTTCCAGGACTTTCGAGCAGATCCCATCTTTTGGACCCTGGACCTATGGGGATATCAAGACCTATGTCCTGACCAGGCGAGATCTGAAAATCCCCGATGGGGCTTTTGTAGTCCTGCACTCCGGTAGACTGGACGAGCTCCTCATGCGCATCAGGGAGGAGAGCCAGAAGGGCATCTGGCTGGTAGGCGGGGCGTCTGTCGCCCAGAGCTTCCTGAGGCATAAGGCCATAGATGAGATAATCATCTCATTTATTCCCATACTGCTTGGGCAGGGCATATCTTTATTCGGGGATACGGGAGCTGAGTCGGGTCTTGTGATCCACGAGTCGAGGCTGTACCAGAACGGTATAGTGCAGCTGCATTATGGCGTAGAATATTCAGAATAATTGTGGTCAGAATCGATAGAATGGGTCGTCTACCTGCGCTGAGTCGATGAATACAGAAACCATAACAGCGGTTCATCTGCGCCCAGATCTCGATCTGCGGAGAATCAATCGAGCGTAATTCCATTGAAATTTGAATATGGCAGGAAAGATAAGAATAAGAGCTTAATGCCCCATATATTTTCGATAGCAAAAGTGCAAAAGGAGCTGCGCTATGGAGAACAAGATCGTCTACTTCGAGGATAACAAGCCTGAGAATACCGATGTCACCTTTAAGCTGGTTAAAGAGAGATTGAGATCAAAAGACATAAAAAAGCTGGTTCTGGCCTCCACCACCGGCGCCACAGCCAGCAAGGCCATGGATTTCTTCAAAGAGGATGGCATCCAGCTGGTAGTGATCCCCCACCAGTTCGACTTCCACAGGGACACAAACCCCTTCCCGCAAGACCTTGTCCAGACCCTGAGGAGAGCAGGACACGAGGTTCACTTCGGCACAATGCTCTTCCACACAGACGA
>DATMZB010000563.1:0-3491 GCA_035560655.1 Methanotrichaceae archaeon
CTACATAGCAGATACAGATAACCACCTGATACGCAGGGCAGACCTCGGCGCCAGGACCGTCACAACAGTGCTGGGTTCGGGAAGGATTGGCTTCCCTCCTGATAGCGGCAGCGGACCCTGCAGGAATATGGACCTGAACTCGCCCTGGGACCTCGCCATAATGGGAGGCTTTCTCTACATAGCAATGGCCGGAGATCACCAGATCTGGAGGATGGACCTCGATACGCTCCAGGCCCAGGTCTATGCAGGCACAGGCGAGGAGGAGATCATAGACGGGCCTGTCCAGAAGGCGGCGCTGGCCCAGCCATCAGGGCTCGCTGCATGTGGAAAGAGGCTGTATATAGCAGACAGCGAGGTCTCGGCTATAAGGATGATTGAGGACGACCTTGTGACCACCCTCATAGGCAGGGGCTTATTCGACTTCGGAGACGCCGATGGGTCATTTGCAGATGCCAGGCTTCAGCATCCCTTGGGAGTACTCTGCCATGAGGGAGCTCTGTATATTGCAGACTCCTATAACAATAAGATCAAAAAGGCGGACCTGAGCACAAGGACGATCGATACATTTATTGGAAAGGGCGGACCCGGCAGGGGAACCGATGATCCCTTAGGAGCAGGCCTTCGTGAGCCAAACGATATCGCCTTCCTGGATGACAGGTTCTACATCGCAGATACCAATAACCATATGATAAGGGTTTACGATCCTGGATCAAGAGAGCTGTCAGAGCTGAATTTCGGAGAGCTGGCGCCTGCAGAATGCGCGGGGACGGACCAGAGGCAGATAGACCTGAAAGAGAGATCTGCATCCTTAAAGGCAGAGGGCATACGCTTCAAGCTGGAGCTGCCTGCAGGTTACCACTGGAACCGGGACGCTGAGCAGCATGTAGAGGTGATGTCCAATGATACAGGTTCGGTTAGCATCATGCCCCTCGTACGCGAGGAAGAGTTCAGCTACCTGATACCATTGAAGATTTGCAGCCCTGGCAGAATCACGCTTATGATAGGAGTCGTGGCCTACTTCTGCAGCGAGGAGGGGCTGTGCTATTCGGAGACATATGAGTTCAACCTGCCACTTTCTGTATCAGAGGGTGGGCCTGAAAAGATAGAGGTGATCTACGAGATCATTCCCCAGAAGGTCCCTGTCGATTTAAGGATTAACTAATCCATTCATAAATCCCATCATCTCCGGGGCCGGGCCGGTCAGCACCAGGCATAGCTCCATGAAAAAGTTATGAATATAGGAGTGGCTTTAAAGTTAGCGTCCGTTGCTTTCTTATACTAGCCACAGAAGTATTAAATGAGGTATTGGGAGGGAGGCCGTGCATCAGTGCTCAATGCCTAATAGCTTGACATTGATGATCCTGGAATGGCAGAGGCTGGAGAAGAGGACAAGCAGAGGCTTCTGGATATGGCCAGCCCTGGGCTGGACCGTATCCTTCTGCGGGTCCTCATAGATACGGGCCTGCGATTGGAGGACCTGATAGATGTCAGGGTCTCCGATCTGGACCTTCAAAAAGGCTCAGTCCGCTTACCATCATCAGGCCATGAGATCAGGCTATCCCCTATGGTGCTCTCGGAGATGAGAGATTATCTAAGCCTCCGCCCGGGCCAGGTATATCTCTTCGAGGGCAGATGCGGCAAGCCAGTGACTGCTAAGTGGAAGAGATGCGTCCTGGATAAGATTATACAGAAGGCAGCAGCGAAAGATGGTGATAAAAGATGACCGACGAAGAGAGCTCCCCAGCAGTAAAGACCACAACATCACCGCAGTTCATACCAAAGATGAAAGGTAAGAAGGTGCTGGTCAGGCTGACCACTGGCGGCCAGCCACTGCCCGGAGTGGTAGAGGCGTACAACCCTTATGAGATCCTGCTCCGCACTGCCAAGGGGCAGATGGTGGTATTCAAACATGCAATAGCTACCATTGAGCTGGTGGATGAGCCTCAGGGGTTCAAGCCGGACTTTTGATCTGTCAGAGGATGCAGACCTGAAGAGGAAGTCCATTATGCATTATTCTGAAGGCCAGGTTGGCAGGATATTCGTCCTCAGGATGGATGATGGTGAGGACCTGCTTGAATCAATTCAGCGTTTCGTCCAGGAGAAGAATGTCCAGTCGGGCATGATGCTCTTCCTCGGAGCTCTGAGGGACGGCCGGGCGGTTATGGGACCTGAGCAGCCGGTCATACCGCCAGTTCCGCACTTCGAGCCTTATGATAGCGCCTGGGAGGTCTTTGGCATGGCTACTGTCTATCCCTCATCATCGGGGCCCAAGATCCATATGCACACATCTATGGGAAGAGGCAGGGAGGGCCTGGTCGGCTGCATAAGAGACAAGGCCAGAGTTTATCTGGTGGTGGAGGCAGTTCTCTTTGAGATCTCAGGCCTTAATATCAGAAGAGAGATGGATCAGAAGATGGGATTTTACATGCCAATATTGGACCATATCCTCTGATATAATTTTTATATGATGTGGCCGGACATAAACCTATGGAGCAGCCGAATAGATCCACAGTCTATCTTGTGGGAGCTGACGACCGGGCCGCGGGGATTAAGAGACTGCTGGATGAGTTTGACATTGGAGATAGCAGAGCCACAGCCTTGAAGGCTAACTATAACAGCGACGACCCCTTCCCGGCATCGACCCACTTAGAGACACTTCGAGCCCTGGTAAAGGGCCTGAAGAGCTCTGGATCTGAGAAGATAGTCCTGGCAGAGAGGAGCGGCATGGGCGACACACGCACAGTGCTCAAGAACCGGGGCGTCCTGGACCTATCCAGGAAGCTGGGATTTGATGCTGTGGTCTTAAACGAGGCCGAAGCCGAGGACTGGAAGGATATAAACGCCGAAGGCCTTCACTGGAAGCAGGGGTTCAAGATATCAAGGATTTTTACAGAATCAGATAAGGTGGTCCAGACCTGCTGCCTCAAGTCTCACCGCTACGGCGGCCATTTTACTCTATCGTTGAAGAACTCTGTGGGCATGGTTGCAGCCAGGCCCAAAGGGTCGTCCTACGACTACATGAGAGAGCTGCACAGCTCTCCGTTCCAGAGGCTGATGATAGCCGAGATCAACAGGTTCTACAACCTGGACCTGGCCCTGATGGATGCAGCTACAGGATTTGCCAAAGGAGGTCCAGACCGCGGAGAGACCATAGAGCCAAACCTGCTCTTGGCCTCCAGTGATAGAGTGGCCCTGGATGCGGTGGGTGTGGCACTGCTCCGCCATTACGGCTCAACACCAGAGGTGATGAGGGGAAGGATATTCGACCAGGAGCAGATATCCAGGGCGGCAAGCCTGGGCGTGGGTGTGACATCTGCAGATAAGATAGACCTGGCTCCTCTGGACGATCCAGGCAACAGAGCTGCTGAGGAGATACAAAGAATGCTCAACTCACAAGGATAGCTTTTTACAAAAATTTGGCTGGCGCTGATAGCTGTGTATTCTATTTTTTTGTCTCTAATCGCTCTTCCATTTTTAAATCAGATATCAAA
>DATMZB010000564.1:0-2729 GCA_035560655.1 Methanotrichaceae archaeon
CTCCAAGCAAGTATTTAATCGTCGATGGGTTTCTTAACCCCTATATCTCGTCAGTGCCATATTCGTGTAGGATTTTTCAGTCGATATTTACTCCCATTTGGCCAGGCAGAAGCACCATGCTTAGGACTTATTCTGTGGTACGATTCGATGCAGGGAGTGCTGGCGGATCAGCATATGGCGTGAGGTCCGGGGTGAGGGGGCATTGTTCGGGTTCGAGGCTGCCTTACATTCATATGAGAGCTAACAACCTGAATATTGAGGAGCTATTTCATGCCTAATATTGATGGGATAAAGGGAATAATGTTCGATTGCTACAAGACGCTCATCGATATCAAGACTGATGAGCGGAGCATAAAGACCTATGAGCCAGTGTCCAGATGGCTGATGTATCAGGGAGTTAAGATATCTCCAGAAGCGCTGATGAACGAATATAAGTGGAGATGCAAAGTTGAGATTGAGCGCTGCTGGGAGATGCATAGAGAGATCAAGGTCGAGGAGATCTTCAGCAAGATATGCAGGAACCATGCCTCCTGGGACATAAATGATGTAACTGTGGGCGTTGAGGCTGCCCGTATCTTCAGGTCTTCATCCCTGAGGCGTCTGCAGGCCTTTCCACAGAGCGTCAGGCTGCTGGAAAAGCTGAGTGGCTATCCTATGGGCATAGTCTCCAATGGCCAGAGGGTCTTTTCTGAGTTAGAGGTCATGCATCTTGGCCTGCATAACCACTTCAGGTTCATCCTCTTCTCATCGGATTTTGGCTTTAAGAAACCTGATCACAGGATATTCCTGGAAGGTGCGGGCAAGCTAAGCCTTCGGCCTGATGAGATAATGTACATAGGTGACTCCTTCGAGAACGATATAAATCCCTCCAGGCAGGTGGGAATGAAAGCCATGCATATAAATGAGGCATGGAAATTCTTCAATGTGGCATGAAGAAATTTAAAGGCTGATGGCCATATGCGAATAGGAATGCTCTCCTGGGAGAGCCTATATTCTATTAAGGTCGGAGGAATGGCACCCCATGTCTCTGAGCTATCCGAAGCCCTGGCTAGGCGAGGCCACGAGGTGCACATCTTTACTCGCCGCGGCGATTTTGATGCCTGCGATAAGATAAATGACGTTAATTACCATCGGGTAGTCTCAGATGGCTCAGGAGATATAATCGGCCAGATGGACGAGATGTGCAACGCTCTCTTTGATAGCTTTGAGAAGGTCCAAAATATCTCTGGCTCGTTCGACATAATCCACGGCCACGATTGGCATCCAGTCATTGCTCTTAATCGCATAAAGGATGGCCATCATATTCCATGTGTGCTGACCATACATAGCACCGAATGGGGCAGAAAAGGCAACTCTTTCAGCAATTGGCATATTTCCAAGGAGATATCCCACAGGGAATGGCTGGGCTGCTACGAGTCATCCCGGGTCATTGTGACCACTGGACATATGCTCGAAGAGCTGGTGAATATCTATTCAGTGCCAGTAAGCAAGATTGGCATCATACCAAACGGCATAATAAGGGGGAAGCTGAGGAGGACACTGGATGCAGGCAAGGTAAAGGAGCATTTAGGCATATCTCATCATGCCCCAATGATCCTCTTCTGCGGAAGGATAAGCTACCTGAAAGGGCCAGATCTTCTGGTCGAAGCTATACCGCTTGTTCTGAAAAAACATAAAAACGCGAAATTCATCTTTGCAGGCGATGGAGATTTGAGGTCTGAATGCGAGCGCAGGGCAAAAGATCTGGGGGCACAGAATGCATGCAGGTTCCTCGGCTATATCTCAAGTCCAGAGAAAGAGAAGTTGATCAACGCCTGCGATCTGGTATGCGTTCCAAGCAGGAATGAGCCCTTTGGCATAATCGTTTTAGAGGCCTGGGATGCAAAAAAGCCAATAGTGGCAACTGAGGCAGTAAATATCATCAGAAACTTCGATGATGGGATTTTGGCATATACCCAGCCAGAGTCCCTTGCATGGTGCATAAACCGGCTTATAAGAAATCCAGATGAGATGAAGAAGCTGGGTAAGGCAGGGCAAAGAAGGGTCGATTCTGAGTTCGGCTGGGATCAGATAGCTGCAAGGACTGAAGAGGCTTATAATGGAACTCTTCGCGCCCGCAATTGATAACAGATCGGGCACCAGATGCAGAGAAAGCATTGATCAATAGTCGCTGGATACTCCGGACATCTAAAGGAAATGGATTCTAGCGAGTCTTAGCAGATGTGAATGAATCAAGCTTATAAGGAGGTATGAGAAAAATACCGCAGGGCCGATGAACCAAGATGTCAAGGTGCTAAGAGGGGTGCGGTATTTTTCTCTAGAGATCTCAGATTCCAGGTTGATGTTGGCGTTGGACATCCGCTCAAGATGTCCAATAGCTATAGGTAATTGACTGGAATATAATACTTGCTCAAATAGTGTATTGGGTGCATATAGTTCTATTACCAATGATTCATCCAAGGGACCAAAGCCTTAACCTTAACTCCAGCTGCGAGATGTATGCATCTGAATTTAGCAAAATTTATGATAAATGGGGCGCGTAATGGAAGAAATTAGCACTAACGAATACAAAATGATGCGAGGCACGGGATTCGAACCCGCGAACTCCTGCGAGACGGATTCTTAAGTCCTGCAAGTTGCCTCGATGCTCTGCATCTCAGAGTCTGACGCTGATTTCCCTCTTAACTCCCTAAAAAGGATACAGAATTTGTTTTCGAGGCCCTTTAGGG
>DATMZB010000565.1:0-9923 GCA_035560655.1 Methanotrichaceae archaeon
ATATATTCTGGTCGTCTTGGGCTAAGATCATCTCCACAACGGAGTGCCCAGGGGCTAGCTCAATCAGGCGCATGCCCATCTTTGCCGCGTAGGGCTCTGAATCAAACCTGGCCCTGAAGGCATCGACAGATGATTTATCCAAAGCAATACCTCAGTAGGGGAGATTTCTTTAGATAGATGAAGGGAGCGGTAGGTTTGATAGCTCATCGCGATAGATGAGTCCTGATTTCATACCAGGGCACTGCCTTGCCTGGACATCTCTTCTACGCATGACGACATTTTTCGATATTGCAGCTGAGCGTGCGCTACTAAGGGAAGTTCCCAGCTCGAAACCATTATATCTGCTCCCCCTGGTGGAATGGTCATGCCATCCACCCTGAGCGGGGTTCGACAAGAGCTTATTTCACTAGAGATAAGTGGAGCTACGGCATCAGTGATCCTTGCTCAGGGATCGATAAACGTCTGGTTTGGAAGGAACATAGACAGGGCCCTGGTGCATAAGATCCTGATCACCATCTCCAAGGTGGACTCGACCACTGAGCACGAGAAGGAGCTGCTCTGCAGGTTTGAAGAGATCAGCGAGTTTGAGAGCAACGGCTACGTCCTGACCTCCTATGCCAGGAAGGGCGAGAGATACAGGGCCATATTCGTGGTCCCATTCTCAAACCTCAGAGCCCTGGACAGGTTCGCAGAGTCCATATCAGATGAGCTCTCCCATGAAGACGTGAACATGACCCTGTACTGGAGAGGGGGCAGCGCCAGGATGAATATCTTGAGAGACGAGCTGGAAAGGCTGAAATGTTTCGACTTCGTCAATGTCATCCGCAAGGAAGACCAGCTCAAAAATAACTGAGGAATGCATCTTGAGATTTGCAAGCCACATAGAGGAGATAGAGATCTCAGGCATCAGGAAGTGCTTCGAGGGAGCCGGCCCTGATGCAATCAACCTGGGCCTGGGCCAGCCAGACTTCGACACTCCTGGACACATAAAGCAGGCGGCCATACGATCTATAGAAGAGGGGTTCACAGGCTACACCCCCAACTGCGGAGTGCCCGACCTCCGGACGGCTATAAGTGACAAGTTCAGGCGCGAGAACAACCTCAGCTACAAGCCAGAGGAGATCATGGCCACAAGCGGCGCCAGCGAGGCTCTCTTCATAGCGATAGCTGCCCTTGTGAACAAAGGCGATGAGGTCCTTTTGGGCGACCCAAGCTTCCTGTCCTATTCAGCTCTCACAAAGCTTGCAGGCGGAAAGCCTGTGGGCGTGCCACTGAATGAGAGGCTTAGAATCTCGCCAGAGGCAGTTGAGGCAAGAATTACAGATAGAACAAAAGCCCTGATAATCAACTCGCCTTCCAACCCCACAGGGGCCGTGCAGACCGAAGAGGAGCTGCATGCCCTGGCAGACCTGGCCGAGGACCGCGATATCGCGATGATCTCAGACGAGGTTTATGAGCATTTCATATACGACGGAAAACACGTCAGCCCTGCCAGGTACTCAGACCAGGTCATAACCATAAACGCAGTATCCAAGACATATGCAATGACCGGCTGGAGGCTGGGCTACCTAGGCGCCAAGGGAGATGCTTTAGAGCAGATGCTCAAGGTCCACCAGTACATCCAGGCCTGTGCCTGCTCCATATCCCAAAAAGCCGCACTTGCTGCCCTGACTGGACCTCAGGAATGCGTCTTTAAGATGAGGGACGAGTTCAGGATAAGAAGAGACATCCTGGTAAAGGGCTTTGAGGAGATGGGAGTTGAGCTTGCCAGGCCTGACGGCGCATTCTATGTATTCCCAAAGGTTGGGGACGGTGACTCCACTTCTGCAAAGCTTATAAAGCATGGAGTAGTGACAGTCCCGGGGTCCGCCTTTGGGCCTGGGGGCCGGGAGCACATAAGGATCTCCTATGCAGTCTCCAGAGACAAAATTGAAGAAGCCCTCCGGCGGATGAGAGATATCCTTTAAATAGGAGCTGTAGCATTCGACGTTAGGAGTGATGAATAAATGAAAGAGCAGGTTGAGGTCAGGGAGCTCAAAGAAGGAAGATACGTAATAATCGACGATGAACCCTGCATAATCAAATCAATATCCCATTCAAAGCCCGGAAAGCACGGATCTGCAAAGGCCAGAGTAGATGCCATAGGAATCTTCGACAACCAGAAGAGGTCAATGGTATCCCCGGTCACAACCAAGATATATGTGCCAAATGTGGAGCGCAAGACCGGCCAGGTCCTGTCTGTGAGCGACAGCACTGTCCAGCTGATGGACATGGGAGACTACAGCACAATAGACGTCCCAATCACTGAGGAGATGAAGCCCAAACTGGAGCAGGGCAAAGAGGTCGCCTACTTAGCTGTCATGGGCAGATGCAAGATGGATTTAAGATAAAAAATGCTTCGAAAGTGCATCTTCGCTGATGCTGTCTCTGAGCCCCAGAGCTCGGACTTCGCCATAATCGGGTTGCCTTTCGATTCCACTACCTCTTTTAGATCAGGGGCCAGAGACGGGCCCGACGCCATAAGGCTGGCCTCCTGGAGCTTTGAAACCTACAGCTACAGGCATGATATCGACTTCCAGGACCTGCACGTCTGCGACCTGGGAGACATGGAGCTTGGATCCGACCCCGCCTACGCCTGGGACGAGATCAGGTGCAGCATAAAGGACCTTCCCAAAGGGATAGTTCCCATATTCCTGGGAGGAGAGCATTCCATAACCCCGCCCATAGTTGATGCCCTTTCCAGGGGACGAAGCCTTGGAGTGGTGGTGCTGGATGCCCACCTGGATCTCAGAGATGAGTACGGCTGCACCAGGTTTTCCCATGCCTGTGCTAGCAGGCGCATGCTTGAGGTCCAAGGTCTGGCAGGCTATGCATCAATCGGCATACGCAGCGGCTCAAGTGAGGAGTTCAAGTATGCCGAT
This sequence comes from Methanotrichaceae archaeon, assembly GCA_035560655.1. GTDB lineage: Archaea > Halobacteriota > Methanosarcinia > Methanotrichales > Methanotrichaceae > DATMZB01. The sequence continues at coordinate 2,922 of DATMZB010000565.1, forward strand.
GAGAAGCAGATCAGCTACTATACAAGTGATGAGGTAGCTGAGAGGGGAATGGACGCAGTCTTAAATGAAGTCCAGGAGGGTTTGGGGGGCGCAGAGATCTACCTGTCAATAGACTTCGATGTCCTTGATCCTGGCGTTGCCCCGGCAGTTGGAAACCCTGAGCCCTTTGGTTTGGGGTCAAGAGAGGTTCGAAGGGTCATAGAAGTGCTGGCTCCAAAGGTCATAGCCATGGATATAAATGAGATAGCTCCTGCATACGATCACGGCCAGACCGCAATACTGGGCGCTGCCATGGCCAGGGAGTTCATAGCAGCAAAAGCCAGGTCAATGGACAAACGTTATTAAAAGATGGGCCAGAGCTTCCAGCCCGCAATATCAGTTAGTATTCTTCCTCTGGCATCTTGAAGGTTCCCATCCTGGGGCCCATGGTCTCAGAACCGGCCTCAGAACCCATGCCCCTGGAAGAGGTTGCTCCGGAACTCCTGGACCTGGAACCAGTTGTTCTAGAGCCCATGGTTCTGGATGATGATTGTCCGCTCTTCATCATCCACCGGAATGTCCTCATCATAATTATCGGAAGGATCAGGGCTATGGTGAACTTGGTTGCCTTTCCAACTACCTTAAGAGGAAGCGAAGCTGCATATAGGCCCATCTTGAACGGCACAGATTTCAAAACCATCTTCGCACCACCGGATCTTTTTATTTGGCCCGCCGACGAGAGGCGGCCAGCCTATTATAGGCCGTGCTCAGATATAATTTTTGTGATATGTATTTTGTACCCAAGAGGTAACTACCAAGGACTTTGTACCCATTCAAGGGGATTTGGACTTACAGATATCTTAAGACTTGATCCTCTAGCGGTCAGAAAAGGAAGAGATCAGGTTTATAGCAGATAGACCATTCAATGCTCCTTGACGGAAGGTTAATATTTCAATCCATGTGCCCAACAGCTGCAGCCTCGGGCATATATTACAGCCTAAATGGAGAAGAAGTGGATATGGAGATTAAGAGCGTCGTTCGCAGAACTCAAGGCCAAATCAAAATAGATCCCCAAGCAGCATGAGAGATAGCCGAAAGCGATGAATTCTCACCCCGGAATGAATATAATGCTTGATATAATATCTCGGGATCTTGGGTTGAATTAAGGCGAATCTGACGCCATCATGTTCTTGCCCTAGATCTGGCATAAATGCGTAAGTGTTCCCCGCGAACGCGGGGAACATTTATGATTATAGGCAAGCTCTAGCCGAGAGCCGTTTGAGGGAGGCGGCAGCACATTCTTTGCTACCTTATCCCCCTCAGAGCATCCAGTGCATGATCAACATTGGATCTCAGACATTCAATTTCCCCGCCCATGGCATCCAGCATCTTCTGCCTCTCAAAGATCATCCTCGCCGTCTCAGATGGCGCAGGCCCTCCAATCCTGGACCTGACTGCCACATTTGACCTGGGGTCCAGAGCACGCTTCAGATCTTCAGCACTATAGCCCATCTGACTTGGCTTTATATCGGCGACATTCTGAGCACATGCATCCAGATCCTGAATTGTGGGATTCTGATTCTCTGCAGCCAGCCTGCCCACTATCTGATGAGCAGTCCTGAATGGAATTCCTGTGATTCTCACCAGGGAATCGGCAATCTCAGTGGCTGTGGAGAACCCCGCACCAGCACTTGCCTCCATGCGCTGAAGGTTGAACCTGGCCGTGGAGAAGCAACCCTCGATTATCCTGACAGTGCTCCTGGCCCAGTCCATCCCCCTCCACAGGTGAGGTGTGACCTCCTGCAGGTCACGGTTGTAGCTCAGAGGCAGAGCCTTGCAGATGGTCAGGGCTGAGACCAAGCTTCCCAGCACAGATCCGGCTTTGCCTCGGGCCAGCTCGGCTGTGTCAGGGTTCTTCTTCTGGGGCATTATCGAGCTTGTGGATGCAAAGCGGTTGTCTAATTCAACGTACCCAAACTCTGAGGTAGACCAGAGTATCAGCTCCTCGGCCATCCTGCTGAGGTTGACCATCAGAATAGAGAGGTCTGACAAAACTTCCAGTATGAAATCCCTGGATGAGACTGCATCCATGCTGTTCTCCATCAGGCCTTCAAAGCCCAGAAGCCGGCATGTCTTCTCCCTGTCGATGTCAAATCCAGTGGAGGCGAAGGCGGCCGCTCCCAGAGGACTTAAATTGACCCTGGAGTAGGCTCCCCTGATGCGAGCCAGGTCCCGGCTCAATGCATCGCAATGTGCCAGGAGGTGGTGTGCCAGAGTGGTTGGCTGGGCATGCTGGGTGTGGGTGAAGCCCGGCATCAGTGAGTCCTTATGCTTATCGGCCAGCTCAACCAGGGTCCTTATGAGTGAAAGCAGCTCGTCCATGAGGCTTAGCATCTCAGATCTGAGTGCAATCCTTATGCAGGTGGCAACCTCATCGTTCCTGGACCTGCCGGTATGCATCCTGCCCCCAATCTGGCCGACCCGGGATATGATATAAGCCTCTATGGCCTCATGCACGTCCTCGCCCTCGCCAAGCATGGCCTGGTCCAGCTCATCTAAGACAGCTATTATCCTGGAGCTATCCTCACCAGAGATCAGCCCCTGGTCACGAAGCATAACCAGGTGCGCACGGTCAACTAAAAGGTCTGCCTCGAAGATCCGCTTGTCAGCATCCCTTGATGAGATGAACTCCAGAACATCCTCAGAAATACCCCCGAGCCTGCCGCCTCTCAATAACATATAGAATACCTGCTAACGCCTAGGTTGTGTAATCTGCGTTTATGTTCACATACTCCCTGGTCAGGTCGCAGCCAAAGGACCTGGCCTGTCCCTGGCCCAGCCCGAGATCCAGGGATACCAGTATTGAGTCGCCCATCATGATCTTCTTGGCCTGATCCAGGACGCCATCCACTATCGTCCCTCGCTCAACCAGCCTCACCTTAAGGCCGCTGCCATCTATATCCAGGGTTATCTTTCCAGGGTCCAAATCAGCACCGGACCGTCCTGCTGCAGCCACAATCCGCCCCCAGTTGGGGTCGGCACCATATACTGCTGTCTTGACAAGGCTTGATCTGGCTATGGCCCTGGCAGCCTCACGGGCATCCTGCTCATTCCTTGCCCCGGTTATATAAGTCTCAAAATACTTGGTGGCGCCCTCGCCATCACGGGCCATCATCTTGGCAAGCTCAATGCACACATATTTCAGGGCATCAGAGAAGTCCTGGATGCTGCACTTCCTGGCACCGGTTGCAGTCAGGATAGCCATGTCGTTGGTGCTTGTATCTCCATCAACTATCAGCATATTGAAGCTGTCCTCGACTGCATCCGCCAGGCATGTGTGGAGCACGTCTGAAGGCAGATCTGCATCTGTGTAGAGGTAGCAGAGCATTGTAGCCATGTGAGGCTCTATCATCCCCGCGCCTTTGGTGATTCCTGCCACCCTGATGCCCTGATGCTCCACAGCGATCTCCTTGGCCTTGGTGTCTGTGGTCATTATTGCCCGCACGGCCTCAAGGCTTGCATCGGGAGTGCTTCTCAGCCTCGATTTGGCCTCCTCAAAGTCCTCTTTTATCAGGTCAAAGTCCAGGTACCTGCCTATCACTCCAGTGGAGCCAATCCCAATCCTGCTCGCATCAGTGCCCAGGAACTCAGCAAACATCCCGGCCATGGTCCTGGCGTCCTCGATGCCCTTCTCGCCAGTGTAGGCGTTGGCACAGCCGCTGTTGGCTATGATGCCGTCGAGCCTTCCGCCGCGGAGGTTCTCTGCAGTCACATCAAGCGGGGCCGCCCTGATCTTGTTGGTGGTGAAGACCCCGGCTGCAGCGCCGCTGGCAGCAATCAGGGCTAATCCATACTTGCCTCTCCTGGCGCCCGCAGCCCTGACGCCGTCTATGGCGCAGATGCCGCCCTCAATCCTTTTCATGGGAACCACCCAGGCCGGCTATGATATCTCCCCTGGTCACTATTCCCACCAGGCGGTCATTCTCCAGAACGGGAAGGCGGTTGATCCTGTGCTTTGTCATGATCTGGGCTGCATCCTCAACAGAGTCCTCAGGGTTTACGGCTTGGATGTTCTTGGACATGACCTCAGAGACCTTTATCTTTGCCAGGTTCTCAGGTCCACGCTGCAGCTTCTCCCAGCGCAGAAAGTCCCTTATTGGGACCTCAAAGACCTCTAAGGGGCTGGGAAGCCAGAGCTGGCCGTCCTCCTCCACTGAGAGGAGACGCAACAGGTCCGATTCTGAGATCACGCCCTCAAGATGATCGCTATCCATTACGGGCATGCCGCTGATCTTGTTCTCCTTCATGCGCTTGGCTGCAACCGTCACAGAGTCTTTTGCTTGAACTGTGATAGGCTTTGCATTCATCACGTCTCTGACCTTCATCACAACCCCATCTCCTAACTTAAGGTGCCAGACCAGGGAACCACAGGCCTGTGGTCTCGTCCAGCCCCATCATCACATTCATGTTCTGTATGGCCTGGCCCGATGCGCCCTTGACCAGGTTGTCTATCACAGACAAAACTACCAGCCGGTCTGTGCCCTTCTCGGGCTCGAAGCTTATATCGCAGAAGTTGGAGCCTCTAACAGAACTCATCTTTGGAACTCCTGGAATCATCCTGACAAAGCGGGAACCCTTGTAGAACTCCTGGTAAATCTTGGCCAGAGCTGACTTGTCCTGTATGGTTTCGAGGGCACTGTCCTTGGCCAGGACGTGGGCAGTGGTCATAATGCCGCGCACCGATGGGACCACGTGAGGAGTGAAGCTGATCTTGATTCCAGGGGAGAGCCTGGAGAGCTCCTGCCTGATCTCAGGGGCATGCCTGTGAGTGGTGAGCTTATAGGGTATGACGTTCTCGGCCATGTTGGGATAGTGGCTCGTCTCGGTGGGCTCAATGCCTGCTCCGGATATGCCTGACTTGGAGTCAATGATTACCCTATCAACCAGGCCGGCTGCAGCTAGAGGCGCCACTGCAAGGGTAGCGCCTGTTGGGTAGCAGCCTGGGTTGCCTATGAGCCTGGCCTTGGCAACCTCTGGCCTGTGAAGCTCTGTAAGTCCAAAGACCGCCTCTCTGGGGGCCTTATGTTTTGTGGCGTATGTCTTCTCAAAGACGTCTACTGGCAGGCGGTAATCTGAGCTCAGGTCGACGACCCTGGTGCCTGCATCAAGAAGGTCCGGCACCCAGTCCATGGCTGTGCCGTGGGGAACTGCAGTGAAGACCACATCGCACTTCTCGGCGACCTCTTTGGCTGAAGGTGACTCAAATGAAAGTGGACAGACTCCTCTTAAGTGAGGATGAACGGAATCTACTGGCTTTCCAGCGAGCTTTCTGGAGGTCACATACACAACCCTGGCCTGGGGATGGCCTGATAGAAGCCTCAAGAGCTCCCCTCCAGTGTAGCCTGATCCTCCGACTATTCCTACATCTATCATATGAGGGTAGCATAACGTGATGATATAAAATCACAACGCCCTCGTTTAGCCTCGCGTCTTCGCTTAGCCTTTGCTCTGGGGGATTTTAGTTATGTTATGTTTTGGCTGGGATATTCTTGAATTCGCTCTAATCCTGTAGCTTTTGGCAGTTATGCTGGGCTATCTGGCCCTATATCAGCACTAAATCAGCTTGATAAATTGTATCGTCGGTTCAAGACTCAGATAAAGAGCACTAAACAGAGAAAGACCTGCACGACTTTCCGGGCCAGGCACTATGCCCTGGGTGTCTCAAGGCCGACGGCCCCCCTGACCCCACGGCCGTGGGGGACATTTACATCGCTAGGTGAGCGTTTGCCAGAAGCTGTTTGAGAGAAACACCGATCACATCATTGACAATAGATGATGTCAAATTGCCGATATCTTGCAGGCTAAATATTCCTGCAGCAAAGATGGAATAGAGCAGCTTCTCAGGGAAGAGCTGGCCAAGTCTAGGACATCGATGGAGGTCTTAGGCGGATATTTCTGTTAAAAGTGTTCCCCGCACATCCTGGCGCTCAGGTCGGCCAGCCTTCTTCCCACATCCTCAATCTTCTGCCTGTCCTCCAGACAGGAGATCCAGCGTTCCGGAATCCATCCAGTCCCTGCAGACGCCCCGGCCAGTCCTCCGGCAATAGAGGCTATGGTATCAGTATCCCCGCCGCTGCTGGCCCCTGCGATCACCGCATCCTCGGGCCCGAACTTGAGGTGGCAGTAGAAGGCCGCAGGCACAGTCTCGTACACCGACGGAGAGGTCCCTATCTGGGCCATGGCTTCAGAGGGCTCCAGGCCTACCAGCGATCCGGCCCAGAGCAATCGCTCGGAGAAGTCACGGTCTATGCGGCCTGACTGGGCAGCGGCCATTCTAAGCATTGTCTCCTTGGGAAAGCCCATCAGGCTGAGCGCCACGCCGCAGGCAACAGCCACGGACCCGGCCCTGGCGGCAGGGCTGCAGTGGGTGGATATGCTCTGCAGATCTGCATACCTGCTGACGAGGCTCAGGTCACAGTGGTATACGAGGCCAATTGGTGCTGCCCTCATGGCCGATCCGCAGGTGGGTATGTGCACTCCGGACTCCTGCCAGGACTTGCCAAGACGCATCTCCTCAAGAGACGACCTGGTGGCCAGGCCAACGCCGCGGTTGAGGCTCTCATCCACAGACCATGACCGACCCCAGTCCATCAGCCTCTCGGCAAACATGTCTCCAGAGAAGCCCGATGACTCCAGCATGGACTCTGCCAGGACCAAAGTCTGCTGGGTGTCGTCCGTGTACTGGCCCGAGTGGAGCCCGCAGTGGAAATGGTCCTCTGCAGCCGGCATCATCTCCCTTACAGGACCTACAGTTGCTTTGATCTCCTCGGCGCTGAAGCCTTCAACGGGCATGCCAAGGGCATCGCCCACTGCAAGACCAAGAAGGCAGCCAACGAACCTGTCCACCATATCTGCAGCCATATGAGTACTTAAGATGTCAAAGAACTAATAATCATCGGGATCTAATTCAATCGAGGTAATCAAGTGCTAGGCGAGGGAGATACTCAACTATTTTAATACTTA
>DATMZB010000566.1:0-2075 GCA_035560655.1 Methanotrichaceae archaeon
GAAGGCTCGATGCGGGAAGATAGCATTTGCTATATAGGGCAGGCATTTGCCATCTTCCAGCTTTGATTCTGGCAGCAGTATCCCTGTCTCCACTCCGGCAGAATCTATCTCTTTTCCTTTTATAATGGAGCCACGATCTTGCTCAGTATATCCTCCATCAGAGTCAGCCCACCTCCAAAGCCTGCATAGCTGCGCTCCAGTATCAGCCTGTCAAAGGATGGGAAGGAGACGCTCAGATGGACTGCAGCCCCAAGCTCAGGAGCTATGAACTTCTCAAGGGAGCTTGCAAGAAGTGCCAGGAAGCTTCTGTCTTTGAGCTTGAGCCTGATCAAATGTGAGTCAGACTCAAAGATCACATCCGGCTTGAGTATGCTCTCAATGCCCTCTGTAAGCTCTGACGCTATCTCTGCTCTGTGCTCCTCAGGCGGATTGTCGGTGACAATCACGACCTCGGGCAGATAGCCCATCACATTTGCCAGGAACTGGGTCACGCCAATGGCCGTTCCGCTGTCGGCCACCACTGCGAAATAAGGATGCGGAAATCCCAGAATATGGACGTCTCCCAGGTATTCAAGGAACCGATAGACTATGCGCTCCTCCTCTTCGATGACCTTGTTTGTCTCCTCCAAGGATATATCAAGCCTCTTTGCCAGCTCCAGCAATAACCTGGAGGTCTGCTTGGGTCCCACTGGCACTCCAGGGAACGTCAGGTAGGGCGTGGAGAACTTCTCTTCAAGCCTTTTCGCGATTTTGTGGCCGTTCCAGGGCGACAGGACTACGTTTAGCTCTGCTGCAGGGATCTCTTTGAGGTTTTTTGGGCCACCAAACTCTCTGAAGATTATGTTGGCATCTATTCCAATCCTCGAAAGAGTTTTCTTGAGCACCAGGAGGTCCCCTTTCCAGAAGAGGTGCTGGTATGGCACAACTCCGAATATGTTCACCCGTCTCCTGATCGTAGGCATTGGAGTCAGGAGCTGATCTATCACGGCATCGAAGAAGAGCTCATATCCGTCATAGGAATTGCCTATGAATCCAGCAGTCGTGACATGAATTATCTCGGCCTTATCTTTGAACTCCTTCACCACAGAATCCACGTCATCGCCAGTCAGTGCAGGAACGCAGCCTGAGATGACTGCATACAGCTCGCCGTCCATCAGCTCAATGCTTGACTCTATCAGGTTCCTGAGTTTATTCTCGCCCCCAAAGATCACATGCTCCTCTACAAGGCAGGAGCACGGCGTGCTTGTGCCACCCTGGGGGCCGCCTGCGTTCTCGCCTGAGCCATAGGACTGGCCATTGAGATGGGCCTGTCCGCACCCGGCTCCTGAATGGAGTATCGGCACAGTCCCATAGATGCCAAGGGCGGCAGATATGGCACCGCCAAGAGCGCACGAGTATCGGGGCGCCTCCATTACCTCAGGGTATTTGTTCTCCCGCTCTACAGCATGCTCTCTCTCTGCTGCCATCTCAGGCCTCCTTTTGCAGGTAGTGCAGAGGATCTGGCTGCTGGTACCACCAGTCCCTGTAGGTGTCCCTGGTCTTTTCGAGCATTGTCTTCTGGAATGAGCCGCTCTTCAGAGACTGGAGCAGAAAGCCTGCATAGGCCACGGCTCCGGAGTAGCCGCTCTGAGCGCTCCAGGGCAGGGCATCTCCCCTGAGGGCATGGATCCTGGTTATTCCTTTGAGACGCTTGTAAGCGCCTCCCTGGAAGGGGCAGGTCAGGGCCAGGTCGGGATTGAGCCTTTTTGTGATATGGGCCTGCTCAGCTGCCTGGAATGTGTTGACCAGGATGTCGAAGTCGCCGACCTTTCCTATCAGATCCTCCACCTCCTCTAGTATCAGGTTATCGAAATCCTGGGCCATGGCCGCAGTGGAGCTCAGACCCAGCTCATCAAAGAACGGAAGCTGGGCCAGAAGCCGTCCCTGTCCCAGAGACCCAAGAACCTCTATCTTCTCACCATTGCCCTTGAAGCGCACCAGCTCCTTGCGGATGGCATCAAGCTTCGGCTGCCATTTCTTATGCTCTTCATCTATGAGCACTTCCACCTCTTTCTCCTTGCCTGTGAACTCTGCAA
>DATMZB010000567.1:0-3068 GCA_035560655.1 Methanotrichaceae archaeon
ATGCGAGCTATCTGCGGCGCGTCAGGAAGCTCATACCTTGAGTCTATTGACACACGCAAATCTAGTTAAAGAATGAGTTATTCTTGCCCCTTGATGGTGGAAGAAGGCAAGCCTGAATATCTGGTATTCGGCATGGGCGCCATAGGAAGCGTTCTGGCGGGGCTTTTGAGCGAGGCTGGCTGCAGCGTGACCTGCCAGGGCCGGGGGAGGCACTTTCGGCAGGCTATGGACCAGGGCTTGAAGATCACTGGAATCTGGGGCGAGCACTATCTGCCTCCGGGCCGGATGGATGAGCTTGGTGCAGGTGAAAAATTTCCTGTGATACTCCTGTGCGTGAAGTCCATGCACACACTGGAGGCTGCATCCCAGGCGGCGGGATTACTGGAGGATGATGGCATAATGGTCTCCATGCAAAACGGGCTTGGCAACTGGGAGACCATAGCAAGCGTGGTCGGAAGGGCCAGGACTGCAGGAGGCAGGGTCATATTCGGGTCTGAGATACCGCAGCCTGGCGTGGCCAGGGTCACTGTAAACGCTGACGATGTTCTGATGGGGCCGGCCTTTGGTGAGGGTGCGGTCAATGAGAGGCTGCTAAGCGTGCTTGAAAGAGACCTGAGGCTGGGGGGCATACCTGCAAGGGTGGTATCTGCAGAGGAGATCAAAGCAGCCTTGTGGGGAAAAGTGCTGTACAACAGCGCCCTCAACCCTTTGAGCGCCGTTTTGGGTGTGACATATGGAGAGCTGGGAGAGAGCCCTGAGGCAAGACAGATCATGAGAGGGATTCTTGGGGAGATCTTCCTGGTGATGGATGGAAAAGGGGTCAGGGTGCCGTTCAGTGATGCTGAAGATTACTACAGGTACCTGATAGAGCGCCAGCTTCCTCCCACGGTATCGCACCGCTCCAGCATGTTACAGGATATTTCCAGCGGCAGGCCCACTGAGATAGATGCCCTGAATGGGGCAATATGCCGGTATGCCAGGGATCTGGGGATAGAGGCACCTTACAACGAGCTGCTCACAAGGCTGATCAAGTTTAAAGAGGGCCCGGTCAGGTGAATGGATTTTATTATCAGTACAGCGATCTATTCTAATACCTGCCCCTCATCATTATTTTCTAATCACCCAAAAATAAATAATCTTGTGCAGCCCACCTGGAATGCGACCATCATGTCTGTAGAGGTTTCTGTAGATACTGCAAAGAGGGATATTGCTCTGTCCGGGAGACTTGTATCTTTGATAGAACGCCTTCCAGGGATGACTTTAGTGCCTTTAGGTCACTCCAAGGCCAGCCAAGATGCCGAGATGGCTATGAAAATTGTGCTAAGTGGTGTAGATGCTGTCTATCTGGCAGTGGCAGAGGCATTCGATGCCACTTTGGTCTCCTGGGATAAGGAGATCCTGCAGCGCACTCCGGAGTCTATTCCAGCTACGTCCCCTTCACAATGGCTGGCAACGCGTCATAGTAACATTGCATGGCATCATTGTAAACGACATGAGCGGGCGGATTTCGGCAACAGAAATTTCTGCTGGCATACTCTAAATGATGCCCTTCAGAAATACCCAATTAGAATTGGATCGGTGCCGAATAATGGTCGCACATAGTAGCGGCGTTCTGCTCTTCAGGTTCAGAGATGGCCATCTTGAATTGCTGCTCGTCCATCCAGGAGGCCCTTTCTGGAATAGGAAAGATGAAGTTTCGTGGTCCATTCCAAAAGGCATGATTGAAGAAGGTGAAAGCCCGCTTGATGCTGCTAAAAGAGAGTTCAGTGAAGAGACCGGCACTAAAGTCGACGGCGATTTCATAGACCTTGGCTGGCTCAAGCAATCAAGCAAGAAGGTAGTTCATGTATGGGCGCTTGAAGATGATTTAGATGCAACCAAGGTCTCCAGCAATAGCTTCTCAATTGAGTGGCCAAAAAGATCTGGGATAGTTAGAGAATACCCGGAGATTGATAGAGCAGGCTGGTTTGACATCGGCCAGGCCAGGGAGAGGATACAGAAAGGTCAGGCTGTTTTCATTGATAGGCTCATAGAAGCTATCAACTACAGGCCTGAAAAAGAAGGTGGCCTGATTTCTGGCGATCAGCGAGAACCTGATTTAGATAGGGATCATCTCCTTTCCGGGGGGCATGAGGATCATCACGGCAAAAAGGCTCAAGGCAAGGTATGGCGAGATCATAAAAGCTCACCAAGCCAGCTCTCTTTAGCCAAATGGTCAAAGGACTGACCTTGTCAGCTCGGATAACTGCTGCACTGCATATATCTGCTACACTGCGTATCTGCTACACCGCACATCTAGAAAAGAAGAACTATTAGGCGTATTTTAAAATGCCTGATCTCAGCCTCGGGAGTGGGCGAAACCTCAGCACAAAGTTCAGCGCCTGACTGAGGTGCCCAGAGGAGATCTCTTGTGAGAGATTCAGGCCAGGTCCGGGCTCAGGCACCTGCCGAGCACTGCTCTATGACCTTCTTGGACCTGCCCATGGTCTCATCAAGGGCCGCCCTCATCTCCTCTTTCTGAGACTCATCAAGGGCCGCGCTGTCGAGCATGTCCTCAACCACTCCGTTCAGGATATCATCCATGACCTCTATCTTGAAGTAGTACCTGGACTTCTGAGCGTTATAATAGGCGAGCTGTGTGGATATCATCGGGTTTCCAGCCGCCTCTTCGCTCTCCAGCAGAGGCCCGAGCCCGTCATTAGCTCTGTTCGCAGAGTCCTTGATCCTGTTGTACTGGGCAAACCAGGTTAAGATCCCCTTGCTGTCCATCTTCTGGAACTTGGGAACCATCCTGCCAAACCTCTGAGAGAGCTTTATCAGCTCCTCATTGGCAAACCTGACTGCGTCCTGAGCTTTTGTCAAATCAGTGGCATACTTCATGACTTCCGGGTTCTTGGCCATTATATCACATCCAATTGCAGAGCAAGCGCAAATGCCGGGCAGAATAGATAAGCTTCATCCGGGCGGGGCGAAAGTAATCCTTGGCCGGAAAACAAGGAGCTGGGCTGCCTATCAGGCATTTGCCGCAAAGATCTGTTATCCAAGAATGCAAAAATTTATATCGGCAA
>DATMZB010000568.1:0-3931 GCA_035560655.1 Methanotrichaceae archaeon
TCTTTATAGCGTATAAGCCTTGCGCTCGCCCGTACATTTGATCCGCAATATCACGGAAAATAATTAAGTACAATGACTACCAATGGTACAGCAGAGATTCGAGGGGAATCTCTTGAGGGGCCAGGCCTGATCCATCCCACATATCGGGCCTATTACCCTATATTCAGCGGCTTTAGTCTTCGGCACCATCCTCTGCAACATACCTGAAAGACCCCTAAGCCCTGTATCCGTATATGGAAAAGATTTAGTAAACCGGCAACCATCTTCCGCCCATGTTCGGGACCAAGGATCATCTCACTGCCAGGGATGACCACCTATTCATAGAAGATGTGGATACTGTGGCTCTGGCCGCGGAGTACGGCACGCCCCTCTACATCACAAGCGAGTCGCGCCTGAGGCGAAACATCCGTTCTTACCATCAAGCTTTCCCTGAAGCCGATAAGTATTTTGCAGTCAAGTCCAATGGCAACCTGACCATCCTTCACATCCTGGCCCAGGAGGGAGCTGGAGCTGACGTCTTCTCAGGAGGAGAGCTCTACCTGGCAAGCCTTGCAGGCATTCAGAAGGACAAGATCCTCTTCAATGGCAACTCAAAATCCAGAACTGACATGGAGATGGCCCTGGAGTCAGGGGTCAGGATCTCAGTGGACTCAAGAGAGGAGCTCTCATACCTCTCAGAGGTCGCATCGAGCCTTGGCAAAGAGACTGATGTCATGTTCAGGATAAACCCCGACGTCTCTCCAAAGACCCACCCCAAGATCGCAACAGGTCTCAAGACATCAAAGTTCGGCATACCTGCAGCCCAGGTGGCCGAGACCTACATGTCTGCCGAGAAGATGCCAGGGGTCAGGCCTGTGGGCCTGCACTGCCATATAGGCTCCCAGATCCTGGACATCTCTCCATTTTGCGAGGCCATGTCCAGGATGATGGATGTGGCAGGGCAGGTTGTGGAGGCCGGAGGAAAGATTGAGCGGATCGACCTTGGCGGAGGCCTGGGAATCCAGTACATGCCAGACACGCCCGCGCCAGCGCCATCAGACCTGGCAGCCGGGATACTTCCCATCTTCAAGTCCAGGTGCAAGGATCTTGGCATTAGCCCAAGGCTCATGCTTGAGCCCGGACGGTCCATAGTCGGGGATGCAACCATCATGCTTGCAGGCGTCAATGTGGTCAAGCATGCCCATGTCAAGTTCGCGGGCACAGATGCCGGGTTCAATACTCTGGCCAGGCCCATGCTCTACGATGCCTACCACCATATCTTCGTGGCAAATAAGGCAACACACCCCGAGAGCGAGACATACACTGTGGTGGGGCCGATCTGCGAGACGGGAGATATACTTGCCAAGGACAGGCGGCTTCCAGGGCTCCAGCGCGGCGATATACTGGCCTTCCTGGACGCAGGCGCCTACGGCTTTTCAATGGCCTCCCAGTACAACGGCCAGCCAAGACCCGCTGAGGTCCTGGTCAAAGGAGATGGGGCAGAGGTCATACGAAGGGCTGAGGACTACAGCGCCCTTCTGGCAGGGCAGAGGGTGCCGCCAAGGCTGCTGTGGTAGTTTCCAAAACCTCTTTTTGGATCAGTTTAATACATGAGCCATGCCTAACGCCTGAAAATATGAGCGATCTGGATGATTTGCAGAGGTCTGTGGAGGCCGTGCAGGGCCTGATCGGGCCTATGAAGGGCGGCGAATTTGCCGATAAGCTTGGCAAGGTCTCGGTCTATGCAGGGTCGGTAGCCAGGAGCTTTGGCACCTGCAGCTCGATACTGGCCACTTCAAGCAAGCAGAAGGATATCGACCCAGGGAAGCACCGCAAAGCAGTTGAAGGCCAGATCCGAGCTCTGCGATCATCCACATCAAACTCCCTCAAGTTCGCCAGGATGAACCTGGACCAGGCCGTGACCCAGGCTCTGGAGATGCTCGCACCACGTCCCAGGAGCGCGACCAGGGTCGAGGAGCACAAGCGAATGGAATCCCTTCTGAGGTGGTTCGACGGCCTGGACGATCCAGACAGGGCCATGCTGGATCACTACCGCTCTACCTCTCACCCCCTGGATAAGTATCTCCTGGCAGGACCGTGGGGATTTGAGCGCCTGAAGAAGAGCAACGTCGACCTGCCTTCCTACTACCGCGACCTCTGGCAGATGCACAAGTGCTCTGATCCGCAGGCCATGGCAGTAGTCCTTGGATATTCAGACCTGGCAAAAGCCCTGGATGCCTTGGATGAGGCTGCAAAAAATGCTGCTGATGCGCTGGAAAGAGTTGCTCTTTCTGGCAGCGCCTGAGCCAGGGTATCCATTCTCATCTTTCCGCAGAGGATCACTTTCGCCCTGCTCCCTCTCAGGCTTTTTCAGCCATGCTGCAGGATATGCTCTATATGGCAGGAGTATTCGAGCGCTTGAGATGGCCGTTTCTTGGGTGGCGTTCTGACAGGGCCAGCCTTTCCAAGTATGACCGGCTTGATATATACGGCTCACAGCTTCAGATGGCCAAGGAGATCCTGGGTGAGGTGTTCAATGCCGCCCCTCCAGAGGTGGATGAGATGATACGGCAGAGGCTGGCAGATAGGTGATTGCTGATTGTAAAAAGAGAACTGCGGGCCAGGCGTCTGGCGTCTGGCCTCTTCTCACCCTCAGCCACAATTGCAAGAGCATCGGATGCTCTGATGCAGCGCCTGGCAAGATCGCTCTTGGCGATGCCGCTCTAATCCAAGCATTGCCTGAGTCTAATCCATCTTATCTTTAGATCTTATTGTTCTTCTGTCATCATCGCTCAGCAGGCAGTCCTCATTGCACTCAGATGAGCATGTGCCGTTGCAGGGCTCGGTATGTATTATAACAGTCATTCCGGGGTAGTGCTCCTTTATGGTAACGGATATCATATCAGTTATCCTGTGAGATTCGTCCACAGACATGCCTGCATCCACGAACATGTGGAACTCTGCAAACCTGCTTGCCCCCGACTTCCGTGTCCTGAGCCTGTGAAATCCCCTGACCGCCGGGGCAAACGAGGCTATATGCCTGCGTATATGCGCCTCTTCCTCAGCAGGCAGGGACACGTCCAAGAGGTCTCTTGTTGATTCCACTGTCAGGTCATAGGCGGCCTTGATTATCATCAGGGCCACTCCAATTGCAGCCACAGGATCCACCCATCGAAGGTCAGCTCCGGGGAAGATCCGGCTGCCGGCCCAGATTATGATCAGGCCCGCCATCACGCCTGCAGAGGTGTAGACATCTGTGCGAAGGTGCCAGGCGTCTGCCTGGAGTGCCACTGAATCCGTCTCCTTTCCCACCTGGAAGAGCCTCTGTGAGACCAGAATATTTGCAGTGGATGCAACAAGCATGACCCCCACGCCCCAGCCAGCTGCCTCTAATGGCTCCGGGTTTTGCAGCTTCCTCACAGCCTCAAATATGATCCAGCCGGCAGCCAAAAATATCAGCAGTGCCTCTGCAGCCCCTGAGACGTTCTCCACCTTTCCATGTCCAAAGGGATGATCCAGATCTGCAGGCTTGTCTGATGTTTTCACTGCCATATAGGCTATCAGCGCCGCCAGCAGGTCCACGCTCGAGTGGATGGCCTCCGAGATTACGGATATGGATCCGATCATCACTCCTACAGCGAGCTTGAGCATCACCAGTATGCTGTTTAATGTTACTGATAGCAGGGCTACAGCTGCTTTCTGCCTGGGTGGAGGTGAATGTGCATCCTTCACCGGATGCCTCCATGGCTGCGGGAGAGGCCCTTTGATGCCTCGATCATCTTTCCCAGCTTATTGGCTCTGGAATGGTTTATACATTACGCGCCGCTTTTTCGTTTTCTTGTGGCCCTTATTGCTCCAGTCGAGCAATCTTGCGCTCCAATAGCAAAACTTAATTAATCCCAGGGTGATATCGACTGGGAAGATATCTTGCGGGGGCAGGTAAGATAAACAT
>DATMZB010000569.1:0-8424 GCA_035560655.1 Methanotrichaceae archaeon
ATGTGATACCCGCCGCGTCCATATCCTACACCAACTCAGCGGGCGACCTCTTCAACATGAACTCATCGAGCATGGAGCTGGAGGTTCGTGAGGAGGGACAGACAATAAATGCATCTAATATAACATCGGCAGCGCAGCAATATGTCGAGAATGGTGTGCTGCAACATCACGAGGCCGGTGCCGGTTCCAATTACCTCTTACCAGGCAATGCCACATATCTTTGGGCAGTATTTGCTGCTTTGTTAGCATTTATTTATATTTTGCTAGATAAGATCCTCTGAAGGAGCGTATGAGCAGCTACCTTCAGAAGCACATGCCCTTGCATATACGCCTTTCTCCTGGCGTTCAATGCCTGTTTTCTTTAAAGGGTGAATTTGAGTCACAAAGAGATAAATAATGGATGATTATAGGCCAACATGGAAAACATTTTCCGACTTAGGGAAAAGCTATTATACGACTGGTGAAAGGTAACAATTGTTAACAGGCATATGGTTTAGCAATCGATAATAAGTATAAGCATTGAGGTGAAGCATTTGAGAAGAGAGATCATAATAGCCATGCTGGCTCTTTTCCTGCTATCTCTCGGCTATCCGGTCCTGGCTCAGGACAAGGTGCTGAGAATAGGTTATCAGCCCAGCACTCATCAGATAGCTGAGATGGTGGCCATGGATAAGGGCTGGTGGCAGGATGATTTGAAGCCCTTTGGGATTACAGAGGTAAAGGAATTCCAGTTTGCTTCCGGACCGCCTGAGATGCAGGCAATGCTCGCCGGGGACCTGGATGTGGCTTATGTAGGCACGGCGCCCCCAATTACCGCTATATCTCAGGGCCTGGATGCAAAGATAGTGGCAGCTGTAAATACACAGGGCTCAAACCTGGTGCTGAGACCTGATTTGAAGTATGACGGCCCAAAGTCGCTCATAGGGCTGAGCATTGGCACATTCCCGCCAGGGTCCATACAGGATATAGTCTTTAAGAAGTGGCTCAAGGACAATGGCATAGATTCCTCTAAGGTCAAGATGCTGCCCATGGGTCAGGGAGATGCCATAACTGCCATATCTGCAGGCAAGATAGATGGAGTATTTCTGCCTCACCCGGCTCCAGCTGTAGTTGAGAGGGAAGGAAAGGGCAAGAATGCAGTGGCCTCTGGAGAGATGTGGCCTGGACATGCCTGCTGCAGCCTTCTTGTCAGCGGAAAGCTGATCAAGGAGAACCCTGATCTGGTGAAGCAGATTGTGAAGACCCATATCAAGGCCACCAACTACATAAACGAACACCCGGACGAAGCCGCGCAGATATTCGCCAATAAGACAGGCCAGAACCTCGATGATGTGAAGTACTCCATCCAGACCTGGGATGGAAAGTGGATTGCAGATCCAAAGATAGAGATCCCATCCACAACTGAGTATGCATCAATCGATTATGACCTGAACTACACGAGCAAGAAGCTAACTGAGAAGGACCTATTCGATACAAGCTTCTATGACGGCGTAGCATGATGCTCATGCGAAACGCCGTGCTCCCATTTTTGCTGTCATACTGCGTTTCAAGTTCATGTATCAGCTTTTTTGCCCTGAGTATTCGACTTATATGCACTATCTAATGCTAAGGCATAGAACCTAGGCTTTTGTCCACTTAGCATGGAGATCTGGCTCCAATATGCCTGTTCTTGGAGATTCAGCCCTGTCTGAAGGATTTGCCTGGCTTTAGGGAGCAGGTCAAAACATGCGGGTCAGCGACTATTTACTGGGATGTATCAGATCATCAGAAGAATTGTGGTGATGGTGGCAGTAATATGAACAAATTAGCTATAATCTCTGATCTATTTTTACAAATTTCACAAAAACTTGTCCTGAGATCCATTCGACATTTGCCTACACCTAAATCGCCATATAGCAACAATACTGCATAACAATTGTTAATTGAAGGCACACTGAAAGGAGCGTGGAAGTACTTGGCTAAGGGGATAAAAGAATATTGGGATATGTCAAAGCCTCAACCTGTCGTAGTTGGGATAGCGAAAAACTCAGCTCTATCGAGGCTATGGTGGTCGAGGATATGGACTCTTGCATCTATATTAGCCCTTATGCATGTGGCGGCTATCATATCAAGTGCAAATGCAGCAGATTCAAGTTGTCCCTCCTGTGCTGGCCAGACCTGGTCTGGTCTAGATAAGCTAGCGGAGATTGGATCTGGAGGAACAGGCAGTGTCCAGTCAGATCTCGTCAATGTCGCTCAGATCTCCAAAGTGAACGAAGACCATCAGGCCGGCACTAGCACTGCGCATATATGTGACTTTATCTCCAAAGCACCTGAGCAATCAGAGGGTATTCTGGCCTCGCCATCAGACGTTAAGAGTTCCGATGTTATTTTAAACGTAGACCCCCAAGCCGTGAAATATATAAAGGGTGCAATCCATATCGATAGCCGAGATTTCTCTGATGGATCAAGTCGGCTAAAGACAGCATCCGAGCTATCTGATCTCTTGGGCAGGGCGGGGATATCCCAAAGCGACTCGGTTATTGTGTACAGCGAAGAGCCGTCGATTGCTGCATATGCTTACTTATTGCTGAAGTATCTGGGACAGAAGAACGTGAGACTGCTCGATGGTGGCATAGATGACTGGGCTGAGGCGGGGAAAACGATCGCGGATCTGCCTGAACAAAAGCCCGCCACACTCTATACTCCATTGCCTGAGACGGATCTGATTGCATCCTATAGCTACCTGAAAGGGAATGATGTCCAGGTGGTGGATGCACGGCCTTCTGAGGAATATGCAGTAGGCTCGATTGCAGGATCTATAAGCGTGCCTTATGATGCGGTCATAGACAGCAGGAAGATAAAACGAGGAGCTTTACTGTCCAGTCTCTTTACAGGGCTAAAAAAAGATAAGCCCGTTGCAGTGTATTCAAATTCAGGCATCGAGGCATCTATAGTCTGGTATGCCTTAAAACTAGAAGGATATCATCCCAAGTTCTATGCAGGTGATGACTGGTCAGCCAACCTGATCACAAAAGATGGCGAGCCAGGAAGTGACTCCTCGACTGGAGGCCTGGGGACCTCTGCCAAGCATGCCGGACCAAGGCCACCATGCTGCCGTGTTTGAGCGGTTGCTGCGTCTGGCGGTTTGAAATGTGATCCCGCCGTGCGGATTAGCCAAAGATGATGCTTTAATATCGTTGAAAACTGAGATTGATTAGAACGAAAGATTTGGGTGAAAGAAAATGAGATTTTATGGGTTAATGAATGTGCTGATCATCATCAGCCTGGCAGCTCTGGCCATGCAGGCAGCCCAGGCCAGGGATGAGCCTGCCGAGCTCAAGGGCACAGCAGTAAAAATCCAGGATATAATCAAGAACGAGGCTGCTTACCACGATAAGATGGTGGTACTTCAGGGAAAGATCGATTCAGAATGCGGTTCAGGCTGCTGGTTCATAGTGGATGACGGCACAGCACAGCTATATGTGGACATTCTGCCAAGCAACTTCGTGATTCCCCAGAAGAGAGGTTCCCAGGTGAGGGTTTACGGAAAGGTGACCACCCGGGATGGCGATCCGGCAGTGATTGGAAAGATAGTCGAGATAGACGGCGAGATCTACCAGTACGAGAAGAGCTAGGCGGGCACCATAAATGAACTTCATTGCCCTGGCTGCAAAGAACCTGACGAGGCGCAAAGGAAGAACGGCCCTGACGATCCTTGGAGTAGCAATTGCCATCTCAGTCCTTTTCAGCCTTCTGGCCCTGAACTCGGGGTATGAAAAAGAGCTTGGCCGTGAGATGAACAGCCTTGGAGCCCATATTCTGGCAGTGCCAAAGGGATGCCCCTATGAGGCAGCATCCCTTGTAATTCACGGAGGAGTGATACCCAAATATCTCTCTGAAGCAGACCTGAGCAATATAAGCCACATCGTGGGAATAGAGCTTGCAACGCCCATGCTCATGCACCAGTTCATAAGAAAGGATGCCAAGACCGGACTGGATGTGCCTCACATAGTCTATGGAATAAAGATAGATGAGGTAAGAGAGCTCAAGCCCTGGTGGAAGATAGAGGGCAGGTTCTTCAAGGATGATGAGACAAAGGCCATGGTCGTTGGGCGCGGCCTGGCAGATAAGGAGAACCTGACAGTGGGCATGACTCTGCCGGCCGGGCCTTTTGTGAACTTCACCATAGTTGGCATCCTGGATAGAATTGGTGATCAGGATGATAACTTCCATTTCGTGCCCCTCCATGAGGCTCAGCGCGTCTTCAACAAAGAGGGTAAGATCACAACCATTGCAGTCAAGGTCAAGGACATCAACCAGATCTCCGATATCTCGGATAAGATGGAGAGGATACCTGATATCCAGGTGGTCACCATGACCCAGATCATGGGAACCATAATGAACCTGGCAGGCTCGGCGAGGTCCCTTCTGCTGACAGTCATAGCCATTGCCCTTATCATCAGCGCCTTTGGCATCATAAACACACTTCTCATGTCCGTAAATGAGAGGACTAGGGAGTTTGGCATGATGAAGGCAATAGGTGCCTCAGGCATGGATATAGGCAAGATGGTCCTGGCAGAGACGGTCTTCATTACAGTCATTGGCGGCTTAGTTGGAACTCTGGCTGCAATTGTTGGATCAAGCCTGATTGAGAGCTATGTCAAGGGCATGCTTCCCTATGCGCCCAGAGGCTCGCTCATATACCTGAGCCCGGAGCTTATAGCATTCAGCCTGGTCTTCTCTTTAGGGCTGGGACTGATTTGCGGGATATATCCGGCCTTCAAGTCATCCAGGTTGTCGCCCATGGAAGCCATAAGGGGTGGTGTAGAATGACGGTAATTGAAGCCAGAGATCTGACCAAGACCTATCACAGGGGACGCGAAGAGATCTATGCTCTAAAGGGAGTGGACTTAAGCGTGGGCGAAGGGGAGTTCATATCCATTATAGGGCCTTCAGGCTCTGGCAAGACCGCGCTCTTAAACGTCCTGGGGTGCCTGGATGCTCCAACCAGGGGCAGCCTGAAGCTGAGTGGAGTGGAGACTAATGGGCTGAAAGAGAGAGACCTGGTTAAGATACGTCGTGATAACATTGGATTTGTCTTCCAGCAGTTCTTCCTCATGCCCACCCTGACTGCCCGTGAGAACATAGAGCTGCCACTGCTCTTTGCCAGAAAGGCTGTCGAGAAGCGCAGGGTAGATGGGGTGTTGGAGAAAGTTGGACTGGCCGATAGGGGAGACCACCTGCCAGGGCAGATGAGCGGCGGAGAGATGCAGCGCGTAGCCATAGGCAGGGCATTGATCAATGATCCAAAGATCATAATGGCTGATGAGCCTACAGGCAACCTGGATTCAGCCACATCAGAGAAGATATATGAGCTCTTCTCAGACCTGAACCGCCAGGGCATGACTCTGATTGTAGTCACCCATAACATGGAGCTTGCTGAAAAGGCAGAGCGGGTCTTCACACTCAGGGATGGCCAAATAGTGAGCTGTAGGGAAGGGGCCTGCCTGTAAAGGTGCTGATATGCGATAGCCCAAAGAATAGCAGCATGTCAAAGCATTTTTGCCTCAATCTATTTTTAGCCCATTTTTCCTGGACTTGCCGCTTTCCAGACATTTATATGCAATAGATCCAGCTAAGGCATCATTCGGAATTGCAGATGGTGCCAAGGTGGCGGAACGGCGACGCAATTGCCTGCAGAGCAATACCAATCCGGTTCGACTCCGGACCTTGGCTTTCTATGTCGAATTCTGGCCTGAGGCGTGATATGCCGAGCTTCGGTCCGGTGGGTGATCTTGTACTCTGGCCTGCAAGTAATTCGCATGTTTTGGGGGCACTATGACCGAGATGAATGGCGAGATCAAGGCAATGCTGGTGAGCATCGGCAGCGCGAATATCGATGAAGAGCTTTTGCAGGATCTTACAGGAACTACAATCCCCAGCGCAGGCCCTGGAGCTGGTCTTGAGTCTTTCTTCATCAAGTCAGGCGGCCATAGGGTCAGGCTTTCTATTAACAAGAACTCGCCTTTGAAGGTGGTCAGGTGCTGCTCTGAGGTTGCAGTGGTCAAAGACGGAAAGACTATCGTAAATGGCATACTGGAGCCTGCCCTCAGCCACTGCCCGGATCAGGCTTACCTGACCATAAGCGGGAGCTGTATCTACGACTGCAAGTTCTGTCCTGTGCCTCTGCTCAATGGTGATATCAAGAGCCTGGAGATCATACTGCAGATGGTTGAAGATGCAAAGCGTACAGGCGGCCTCAAGGCCATCTCCCTCACCAGCGGGGTAGTCAAATCTCCTGAGGACGAGGTCAGAAACGCTGTTGAGGTGGTAAAAGCCCTGAGAGCGCGGTATGACCTGCCAATTGGCGTCTCTGT
Organism: Methanotrichaceae archaeon; assembly: GCA_035560655.1. Classification (GTDB taxonomy): domain Archaea; phylum Halobacteriota; class Methanosarcinia; order Methanotrichales; family Methanotrichaceae; genus DATMZB01. Next base: position 6,360 of record DATMZB010000569.1, read on the forward strand.
ATATCCCACAGAGACCTCTTCAGAGGATCTTCACGCTGCCGGAGCCACTGAGATAAAGTACAATGTTGAGACCACGGACCCTGAGATCTTTGCCAGATACTGCCCGGGGCTGTCATTGCCATATGTCCTGAAGTCTTTGGAGAATGCAGTCAGAATCTTTGGAAAGAATAGAGTCTCATCCAACTTCATACTGGGCCTTGGCGAGAGCGACGAGTGTGTCATGTCCGGCGTAGACAGGCTGGCTCACATGGGCGTGATACCAAACCTGAGGCCTATATCTCCGCATCCTTTGAGGATGGGGGAAGCTGTGGTGAAGAGGCCGACAGCCGAGAGGCTGCTGAAGCTGGCCCGGTACACGCGCAAGGCACTGGCGGATAACGGCCTGAGGGCGGACCTGGCTGAAACAATGTGCATCCCCTGCACCGGATGCGACATATCGCCTTATAGAGATGTCTGAGCCAGGGCGTGTCTGGAGGAGCGTGAAGCTGCGATCCTCATCAGGAAAGCAGCTCTAACAGGGCCCAGCCTCACCTGCCCAGAGCTGAGATGTCTCTGAACCTCAGGACCGACTCAGTTATGCACCTGGCCGCATAATCCACATCCTCTTTTGTATTGGACCTGCCCAAAGTTATCCTCAGAGAGCCGTGGCACTCTTCGGGCTTGAGACCCAGAGCCAGCAGAACATGAGATGGCTCCAGCTTCTTTGAAGAGCAGGCTGAGCCTGTGGAGACCGCAATGCCCTTTGAGTCTAGGTACATCAGCAGTGACTCGCCCTCTACGAACTTGAACCCGAAGTTGAGGTTCGAGGGAAGCCTTCTGGTCATGGCGCCGTTCACCCAGCAATCATTCACATTATCCAGAACCTGCTTTCTCAGGCGATCACGCAGCCTGATCAGCCTTTCAGCCTCCTCTGCCATGGTCTGCTGGCAGAGCTCAGCAGCACTTGCCAGGCCTACAATGCCTGCGACATTCTCGGTTCCTGAGCGCATATTGTGTTCATGCCCGCCTCCCTGGATGATGCTCTCAATCTTTGTGCCCTTGCGGACATATAGAGCGCCCATGCCCTTTGGCCCATAGAGCTTGTGAGATGACAAAGAGAGCAGATCCACGCCCAGGCCATAGACCTCTGTGGGAATTTTTCCTGTCGATTGGACTGCATCGGTGTGGAAGTAAATCTCTTTCTCAGCCGCGATCTTGCCTATCTCTTCCAGAGGCTGGATGGTGCCAATCTCATTATTGGCATGCATCACTGATATCAGGATGGTATCGTTGCGTATGGCAGATTCAAGGACTTCCAGATCCACAAAGCCATCCCTGGTCACTGGCAGGTAAGTTATCTCAAAACCTTGGGATTTAAGCTTTCTACAGACCTCCAGGATGGCAGGATGCTCAATTGCCGTAGTGATGATATGCTTTCCCAATTCTCGGTTCCTGTAGGCTATGCCCTTCAGGGCCAAGTTATCCGATTCAGTGCCTCCAGAGGTGAAGATCACCTCATCGGGGTCCGCTCCCAGCAGTCCTGCGACTTTTGCCCTGCTCTCTTCAAGGGCAACCTTTGCCTCCTGTCCAAAGCCGTGCAGGCTGGAGGCATTGCCGAACTTCTCTGTGAAATAGGGTGCAATCGCCTCTAGGACCTCAGGCGCCATGGGCGTGGTGGCAGAATGGTCCATATAAATTCTCTTCATAGCACGCAGAAATGCAAAGGATGTGAAATACATGACGAAAGCGGCAAGGCATTAATTAATATAAAAAGCTGCTATGAAAGCCCTTTCATGAACCAATCTATAATTCCACAGATGACCCCCTCGCAGCCCGGTTGAGAGTATAGGATATCTTATGGGCATACAAGTCAAACCGGGGGAGGACTTCGCGAAAAAGCTCCTGAAACAAACGGCTCAGCGACGTCTCGTTCGGATTAGATGGTAAGAATCTGTCCGTCCTATTATAGGTCGTTTTCTTTTTACTGATAAATCAGAGATTGAATCCCGTTCCCGGCACCTACTTACCAATATGCTGGATGCTTTCCTATTTTATGAGCGCAGGGTTCAGCTTGATAATATCTCTC
>DATMZB010000570.1:0-4820 GCA_035560655.1 Methanotrichaceae archaeon
AAAATTATGTGGTCATATGAAAATCGATTTCATATCCATATCTGCTCTGATCTTTATCCTGGCAGCGTCTGGCCTGGCACAGGGCTCGGGGCAGTACTGGCTGGATACAGCTGGCGGGCTCTATCCAGTCCCGGATCAGATTCTTGGCGCCAATAGCACCGGCGTTCCCATGAACGTGGGTCCTTATGTATTCACTTTGCCTGAGGCCGCAGGTTCGAGCCTGACCTGGCGGTGGCTGTACAGGGCAGGAGACCTTTACGACCAGGGCTCCTACAACAATGCGCTTCTATTTGCCAATCAGGCCCTGGGAGCAGATCCCGGTAATGCTGCGGCCTGGTACTGGCAGGGCAATATCCTGGGAAAGCTCAGCAGGTACCCGGAGTCTCTTGCCAGCTATGATCAGGCCCTGACCATAAATCCACAGTATGCCATGGCATGGAATGGAAAGGGAGTGGCTTTGAGTGCTCTTGGCCAGAATGACGACGCTATGGCCAGCTTCGACCAGGCTGTGACCATCAACCCGGGATATGCAGAGGCCTGGTACAACAGGGGCGGCTTCTTAATGAGCATGGGCGGCTATCAGGATGCCATGGAGAGCTTTGACAATGCCTTGAAGATAAATCCAGATGACGGCAATGCCTGGGCTGCTAAGGGAAAGGCCCTGAGCGCTCTTGGCCGTGCAGATGAGGCTAATGCAGCGTTCGCCACTGCTCAGGGGCTGCTTCCTGCATCCCCTGCGCAGTGAATTTCTAAAAACTTAAAAATTTTTATACCAGGCCTTCTGCCTCTCTTTTAATCAGCTCTGAGGACATGGCTATCCCTCTGCAGGTGCCCAGGTTCATGGAGAGGAGCATGCCCACTACCTTTCCATCCTGGACTATGGGCGTGCCGCTGTCTCCGGGCCCTGGCAGGTCTCCGGGCGGGAGGATCACATAGGCTATGGACCAGGAGACGTCGGCTATCTTGCATCTCCTGCTGCGCATGGCGTTCTCCAAAACAGCTTCTCCAAATCTAGGCTTGGCAAGCTCAGTAGGCTTGCAGCTGCCCATTATCGGGAAGAGCGCCAGGTCGGCGTCAACTGAGAAGCGAGCTACTTTTGCCTTCTCGTTTCCTACCCTCAGCGAATCAGTGCCGCCATAGTGGAAGATGTGGGCGGGCACAGCTCCTGCATAGCCCTTCCCCCAGGGCACTATGGCGCCTATCACTCCGCCGCTCTTGCCAGCAATTATGGGATCGCCTGCCTTGAACATGGTGATGATCTATTTGATCAGGATGGATTTGCATCTATCGGCATACGGATGCTGTGCCCTCACCTGCATAAGGCCAAAGCTTTATCAATAATCCACAATCTCCAATTATCCGGGCGGATGCCCTCTCTAAAATCCGATGCTTCGGCCGCCATGGCCGGGTGCTGCAATATCCTGAAGGTACAGCAATGAGGAAATATTTGGTCGGAGTGATCTCCGACACTCACGGACTCATCCGGCCTGAGGCCCTGGAGGCGTTCAAGGGTTCAGACCTCATAATCCATGCAGGAGACATAGGCAGGCCCCAGGTGCTGGACGCTCTGGAGACCATCGCTCCTACAGTGGCCGTGCGAGGCAACAATGATAGAGGAAAATGGGCAGATAAGCTGAACTATACAGAGTCTGTGGAGGTAGGGGAGGCCCGAATCTATGTCCTGCACAGGATAAGCGACCTCCATATAGATCCGACCACCTCTGGATATGATGCTGTGATCTTTGGCCACTCTCATAGAGCATCAATCAGGGACCGGGATGGGGTGATGTTTTTGAACCCCGGCTATTCAGGCCAGAATAGGTTCCGGCGGCAGATCTCTATAGCAATGCTCTCGGCAGAGGGCGTGTCATTAGAGGCTAAAATTATCAGATTGGATATTTGATCTTCGCCAATCGCACACCTCTCCAGCAAGACTTTTATTCTCCCCAAATGAACCACAATTATGGCATCCCTATCTGGCGAAGTTGGCGGCCTTGAAATGAAAAACCCCGTAATACTGGCGGCGGGCATTCTGGGAACCACGGGCGCCTCTCTTCGGCGCGCCGCCCTGGCAGGCGCAGGGGCGGTGGTGACCAAATCTGTGGGCACAGAACCAAGGTCTGGTCATCCAGGTCCGACTGTGGTGGATGTTGACTGCGGCCTCATAAACGCCATGGGACTGCCTGGCCCCGGCTACAAGAGCTTTCAGGAGGAGATAGACATTGCCAGGACTGCAGGTGCTCCAGTGGTAGCCAGCATCTTTGGGTCCAGCCCAGAGGAGTTTGCAGTGGTAGCAGCGGGCATAAAGGCCGATGCATACGAGCTCAACCTCTCCTGCCCTCATGCAAAATGCTACGGCGCTGAGCTTGGCAGGCATCCTGATGTTGTGGAGTCTGTGACCAGGACTGTCAAGTCGAGCGTGGGCTCCCCGGTATGGGTCAAGCTGACCCCAAATGTATCAGATATAGTAGAGCTTGGACTGGCTGCACAGAGGGGTGGAGCCGATGCAGTGGTGGCCATCAACACATTGAAGGCCATGGCCATAGATATAGAGAGCGGGTATCCAATACTGGGGAATAAATTCGGCGGTCTTTCTGGGCCGGCGATAAAGCCTGTGGCGGTAAAATGCGTCTATGACCTCTCCTCGGCTCTGGATATCCCCGTAATTGGCGTTGGCGGGATCTCCTCCTGGGAAGATGCAGTGGAGATGATCATGGCCGGAGCCAGAGGAGTGCAGGTGGGCACCGCCCTATCCAGGGGATATGGCGTCTTCAGTGAGATCAGCCAGGGAATATCCAGCTATCTGGAAAGGAAGTGCTTGGCGTTATCAGATCTGTGCGGCATGGCCAGGAGGCAGCCATGAAGCCTATAAACGCCTTAATCCAGGAGGTCAGGTCAGAGACACCCTCCATCAGGACCTATCGCTTAGACCTGTCCTTAAACCCGGCACCGGGCCAGTATGCCATGGTCTGGGTGCACGGCGTAGACGAGATCCCCATGGGCTTCTCGGGAGTTGATACAATAACCGTCAATGCCGTGGGCGATGCTACCAGGGCGCTCTTCAAGCTTTCAGCCGGAAGCAGCCTTGGGATCAGAGGCCCTCTTGGAAACGGCTTCACCCTGGCAGGGGAGAAGATCCTGCTCATTGGCGGAGGCGTGGGCGTTGCGCCTCTGGCCTACCTGGGAGAGGCTGCACGCGATTTAGGCATTGAGGTAGAATCCCTTATAGGCTTTAGGACCGTCGAGGACATGATATTCAGGTCGAGGTTCATGCAGCTCGGCCGGGTTGTTCTGACCACTGACGACGGCTCGACTGGCATTCACGGCCGGGTTTCTGCAGGGCTCTCAGGTCTGGACCTGGACAGCTACAGCCAGATCTACCTCTGCGGCCCGGAGATGATGATGTGGGATGTCATATCCAGGACTAAGGACCATGCTTCCAGGATCCAGGCTTGCATAAACAGGTACTTCAAATGCGGTTCTGGAATATGCGGCTCTTGCTGCCTTGATCCAGAAGGCATCCGGGTCTGCACAGAGGGCCCGGTAATCCAGGCAGACCGCCTCCTGGATAGCGAGTTTGGAAGATACCGACGTGGACCCGCGGGCGACAGGGGTCCTTGCAGGGGTTGATGTTGTTGCAGATAAGATTCGGCCATCAGGGCCTGGTATTGAATGGAATTCTCAAGAATGACACAATCACCGCCGGAGGCAAGAAGTACAGCCCGGATGAGGTCTCACTGCTGGCGCCCTCAGTCCCCAGCAAGATAGTCTGCGTGGGCCTAAACTACACAGAGCATGCACGAGAGCTCAAGATGGAGCTTCCCTCTGAGCCCATACTTTTCCTGAAACCTCCATCGGCTGTTATCAATCCCGGCGATGTGATAACCATGCCTTCGATGAGCTCCAGGGTGGACTACGAGGGAGAGCTTGGAGTGGTCATAGGCAAAAAGTGCAAAAATGTCAAGGCTGAGCAGGCCGAAGATTGCATACTGGGCTATACCTGCTTCAACGACGTCACTGCACGCGACCTCCAGCAGAAAGACGGCCAGTGGACCAGGGCCAAGAGCTTTGATACATTTGCGCCGTTTGGGCCAGGCATTGCAAGGATAGATCCTGGATCGGCCAGGATCCAGACCAGGGTGAACGGCCAGATAAAGCAGAGCTCCAACACCTCAGACCTGATATTTGACGTATTCAAGCTGGTGGAGTTCATAAGCAGTGTTATGACACTGGAGGAGGGCGATGTGATAGCCACGGGCACACCTCCTGGAGTGGGCCAGCTTCAGGGCGGCGATGTGGTAGAGGTTGAGATTGAGGGAATTGGCGTGCTGCGAAATCCCGTGGCGCGCTGAAACCCTCTCTTTTTCATTTATAGTGCTTTACCAAACAGTCATGCCCGATTGGGCACCCATGAGGATGAAAATGAGTCGGAGGGAGGATGCATTTTCATGTGAAATGGATTACATTTAACATCTTCAATCGATATCCGAAACATTCATCCATCCCCTGAATTGCCCAATCATCTGCCCATTGAGGTTTAATCACCTCCTATACGCTGTGCTTTGCGCTTCTGAGGCAGTTGCCCCCCTGACCCCCTCTGGGGGGAACCCCTATGCATATATGCCATAGGTACTGCAAGAGGATGTTGGCACCAAATTAGCATACATTCGGCATCCTTTAAGCTCCATATGATATGCTATCAGTCCATAAAACAGCTCCCTGACAGAGATTGCATATTGGCTGAAATGTCCCCCCCAGAGGGGGTCAGGGGGGGGCAACTGCCCAAGAAGGGCAGGCATAGAGCTAATATAAAAAGATGA
>DATMZB010000571.1:0-3935 GCA_035560655.1 Methanotrichaceae archaeon
GAATAAGATATGCCCATATATCTGCCCGCATCGAATTGATTGGTGATAAGAGATGCCGGCAGGGTTAGCATGGGGGATATACAGCCATTTAGACAAGATATGGCCATAGACATATTTAATATAAATCCGGCAACCAGGGCACTGCAAATCCATCATAGGCAGGTTTGTGATGGTTGAGTGCTTTGATCATTTGTAGAATTGAGCTCTCATATGTGTGGCCGGGATTCATCCTGTTTTGATATTTATTGCAATATATCTGTCTTGAAATGGCAGTTTCAAATCATTCGAGCCTTAAGGAAAGATGAGCTCGAGTGCAGATCCAGGCATTCTACCAAGATGGACATCGGGTCTGTGTGGGATATTAAGAGAGGCAACTGCCAAGGCTGTATTGTATTTCTTTAGCAAATTGACATATGGAGGATACATGGGGGTTACTATAGCCGCAATGCCAGCGTACAATGAAGAGCATTCTATAGCCAATATGATACTTGGCTGTAATAGATACGTAGACCGGGTTGTAGTTGTTGATGATGGCAGCGCTGATGCTACTGCTCAGATTTCAGAAAAGCTCGGCGCTCATGTGGTGAGACATCCCAGAAATATGGGCTACGGAGCAGCTCTTAGGAGCTGCTTTACGACCGCAAGAGAACTTGACGCTGATAAGATGGTCATCATAGACTCGGATGGGCAGCACGATCCTGCAGAGATTCCAAAGCTGCTCAAGCCCCTGAGCAACGGCGCAGATCTGGTCATAGGGTCCAGGTTCTGCAACGGCAATGGCCAAAATATCCCTGCTTACAGGAAGCTTGGGATGAAGATCCTCAATACTGCAACCAACCTTATAGGTGGGATCCAGGTCTCTGACAGCCAGAGTGGATTTCGAGCATATGGGAGAAAGGCCATCGAGAGGATAAAGGTCAATGAAAATGGCATGTCTGCGGGCTCTGAGATCCTCCTTCAGATCAAGGATTACGATCTCAATGTTGAAGAGGTCGAGATCCACTGCAGGTATGATATAGAGGATGCTTCAACCCATAACCCTGTTAGCCACGGTGCCAGGGTCTTCTTTGCATTGCTTCAGGATATGGAGCTCCGCAAGCCCCTGTATTATTTCACTCTGCCAGGACTGATCTCTGCAACAATTGGTCTTGGCATGGGGCTTGAGTTTCTGCGCACCTTTTACCATGGCGGGACATTGAGCTTTGGTCCGACATTGCTGATGGCATTATTGACACTGGTTGGATCATTCATGGCATTCACTGGAATAATTCTGCACTCGATATCCAGGCTGATAAAGCATTTAGGGTAACCTGACTTCAGGAGGTTTCAATTATTAGCATTTCAATTGTTCTTGGAACTAGGCCGGAGATCATCAAGATGTCTCCTGTGATCAGGGAGTGTCAGAGAAGAGGCCTGGATTACTTCATATTACACACGGGCCAGCATTACTCCTATGATATGGATAAGGTCTTCTTTGATCAGCTCGAGCTTCCCCAGCCGCGATATAATCTGGATGCTGGCTCTGGCATGCATGCAGAGCAGACTGGCAAGATAATGGCAGGCATCGAGAGAGTCCTGATCAAAGAAAAGCCCGATTCAGTTCTCGTTCAGGGAGATACCAACACTGTCATGGCTGGAGCCCTGGCGGCAGCCAAGCTGCATATCAAGGTGGGTCATGTAGAGGCAGGCCTTCGAAGCTTCGATAGAAACATGCCTGAAGAGATAAACCGTGTTGTTGCTGATCACATCTCGGACTACCTGTTTGCACCAACGGAGATAGCACGCGGCAATCTGCTGAGCGAGGGCCTGAACGAAGGCAAGATACTCGTCACAGGAAATACCATCGTCGATTCCGTCTATCAGAACAGGGAGATAGCTGAGAGAAAGGTCGATATATTGAATGATCTGGAGCTTGAGCCAGGAGGATATTTTCTGGCGACCCTTCATAGAGCAGAAAATGTTGACGATATAGGGAGGCTCAGCGAAATCCTCAAGGGCATAGAGCTTATAGCTGAAGAATTCTCTACGCCTGTGCTCTTCCCCGTTCACCCCAGGACCAGGAAGATGATCAAGGAGTTCGGGCTTGAACTTGATGGGATCAGAGATGTGAACCCACTGGGCTTCCTGGAGTTCCTGCAGCTTGAATCAAATGCTAGGTTGGCACTGACAGATTCGGGCGGAGTCCAGGAGGAGACCTGCATACTGGGCGTTCCCTGTGTAACACTGAGGGATAATACAGAGCGACCTGAGACCATTAATGTTGGATCAAATATCCTCGTTGGGGCAAATGCCGAGAAGATACTGGGGGGTGCCAAGTCAATGCTATCCAGGGGTAACGGATGGAAGAACCCCTTTGGAGATGGCCAGACCGGAAAATACATAATCAATTCCATCTGTTGGGGCAAATGCCGGGAAGATACTGTGAGGGGCCAGGTCGATGCTATCCAAGGGTAACGGATGGAAGAACCCTTTTGGAGACGGCCAGATCGGGAAACGCGTAATCAATTCCAGTTAAAGCGTTGTTATATTGGGTATATTCTAGTGCCATTTCTTCATGAGTTGTCTCTATTTTGTCTGAGCTAAAATGGAACAGATTCTTTGATCCCAGCCTGGAGCGGAATAGATACAGCTTTATGGGAATCGGCACTAGTATAATGATCCCAGAATATCATGTCGATGATCTGAGCTTACATCGCTCTATCGTTTTGCTTGATTATTTTGGCAAAGTATTATGGAGCTATTGTTATGGAATCTAATAAGATACTGGTGACAGGAGGAGCTGGATTCATAGGGACAAACTTGGTCAATGAACTCAAAAGCAGAGGTCATATAGTCACAGCTCTGGATCTGTATAATACAGATAGAGATGATTATCTGAGGGCTGACGTCAGGAACTACAGGCAGATAGAAAAGGCCTTTGATAAGCAGAAGTTCGATTATGTTTACCATCTGGCAGCAGAGTATGGCCGCTGGAATGGCGAGGATTATTACGAAAACCTCTGGCAGACGAATGTCGTGGGCACCAAAAACCTGCTCAGGCTCCAGGAGAAGCTCGGGTTTAGGATGATCTTCTTTTCGAGCGCCGAGGTCTATGGTGATTATGACGGGATCATGACAGAGGACGTCATGGCGAATAATCCCATAAGAGATACTTACCAGATGAATGATTATGCCATAACCAAATGGGCTGGGGAGCTCATGTGCTTGAACTCTGCCAATATGTTCGATACTGAGACGGTCCGGGTCCGGCCTGTCAACTGCTACGGTCCACACGAACATTATAATCCATACCGGGGCTTCATACCCAAGTTCATATACCATGCTCTTTACAATAAGCCCTATACCGTTTATAAAGGCCATAAGAGGATCATCGATTATGTAGGGGATACTGCAAGTACGTTTGCAAACATAGTTGACAACTTCATACCGGGCGAGGCTTACAACATTGGTGGCAAGCAGGAATGGGAGAGGGAGATCAAGGACTATTCCGATATAATCCTCAAGGCCGTTGGAAGAGAAGACTCCCTGGTCACTTACAAAGAAGCAGAGCCCTTCACTACCAAGGTAAAGACTATGGATTTCACCAAATCCATAAAGGATCTCAAGCATGACCCCCAGGTCCCTCCAGAGGAGGGCATAAGAAGGACTGTTGAGTGGATGAAATGGTTTTACAGGATAGGTGATTGAAATGGAAGACCTTTTTTCTGAATACGATGGCAAGACCATATTAGTTACAGGCGGAGCTGGAGCTATAGGTGGGAACCTATGCAGGAAGCTCTCAGAGCTGAATGCCAAGAGAGTCATCATACTGGATGATCTCTCATCAGCCTACGAATGGAACATTCCCAAGGCTAAGAACATAATGTTCGTGAAGGGAAGCATACTCGATGATGAGATGCTCAAGCGTGTCTTCAAGGAGCAGCCCGAATATGTGT
>DATMZB010000572.1:0-7399 GCA_035560655.1 Methanotrichaceae archaeon
CTGGTCAGGACATCAGGTCCAGATCTGGAATGGCCATGACTCGATGGCAGACAAGCATTCAGCAAAAAAATAAGGTAGATCTCACCAGGGCAGGATCAGAGGCCTGATCAATACATTGTATAGGTGGGATTCTCGTATCCGGAAACCCAGTTATCGCTGAGGAAGTCCAATGTATTGGGTGGTATGCCCTCAATCTCCCGCGGGATGGTCGATGCAGGCCAGATGCTGAATAGCTTGGCCACTATCTCTCCCTGGTATCTGAATGGCAGATCTATGCCTTCCTCATACGTGTCTATGCTGCCGCCATCCTGGTGAAGAACGGCAAATAATGGGTTGGTGGCCCTGGCCGTATTGATGCTCACAACCACATTCCGGTTTACTCCATTGCGGACAGGAGTATAGCCCAGGATCTCGCCAGGAGCGCCGTTTAGGTCGGCGTGGATTACTGCAAACCCAGGGCCGGAGCTGTCCACTTCCTGGATCACTACATTGCCTGGGGCTGGATTTTGGTTGGCAACGATTATATTGGGCACTATGCTGGCAGATGTCTCCACAGGAGCCTGCGCTGGCGTCGGCACGGGCGTCTGTGTGGAGGTCTGAACAGGCATCTGCGTAGGCACCTGCGCGGACTCCTCTAAAGGCGATGATGCCGATGCCGGCTCTGTCGCAGCCTGAGCTTGCGGCTGGATTGCAGCTGGTACTTCAGATGATGTCACATTGATGGTTCTAAGCAGGTTCTCCACTGTGTCCCGTGGATATGTGCTCAGGACTTCCACGCTAACCCTGCCCACATAGACCGGACCGCACTCGCACTTATTGCTGTCCAGCCAGTAAAAGGCATCAGAGAATTGATCTCCGTTTGATCTGGTGATATTATTGAAGACGCCTTTTTTGCCATCGATTTTTCTCTCGCCTGCAAAGGTGCCGTTCTCCTTGCCAATGAGCAAGTTCCTATAGCGCAGCTCATCCTTAATATTGGAATCCTGCAGATCCCTGTAATCATCAATAACTATAGTTGCCCAGGAGCTGTTATCGGTTGAGGCTACTATCTGGTATATGGCATAAGTCTCATTTCCCATCTCCCTGGCTGGCAGTATCTCCACTGTGTAGTTCATAGTTGTGTTCATGTCAAAAGAGACTGTGTAAGGCCCGGTGGTTATCCTCTCAGGTACTGCCTGGGCAGATGATGCCAAGGCCGCTATGACCACCAACGCATATATTAATTTCATTGGATACCCCACTGCTCAAGTTTATTGTGTCCTTAATGGATGCAATATATTTAAAATGCAATCATCTTTAAAAAATAGGAGGAGAAATAAACCTAAAGCAGTGCGATAGACTGCTTCCGCCAGCTCTAGCTCATCTCAAAAACGAATGGTATAATGCAAAAGGGCAGATCATATGATCCTCAAAGCATATCTGGTTATCAAATAAGATACAGCGGGCCTAGGCAAGCACAGATTTCAACCTGGCAGATATGCAACGGAACCGTGAGCAGGTGCGCGCAGGTGCATGTTGACAGCAGGCTAAAGGACCAAGCGATCTGCTAACCCTATTTTTGTCTTGCTTTTTCAATTAAGTAATATCCCGCTGAAAGAGCAGCAATGATTGCAGCTGTGCCGATCATATTCGTCTCCCTGGATGTCAGATCCAGCTCCATGATGATAATGCTCCTGGCCATGGCGATCATGGCAACCAGAAAAACTATCTGGACGTTGACGGTCTTCTCGAGCTCATAGCTTTTAAATGTCTCCAGTAGCTCAACTCCTATGAGCACCAGCAGGATATATCCAAAGAAGCCCAGAAGTTCTTCAATCTCCAGCCCGCCAAGGGGGAAGAATATGTCTTTCACAAGGATATAAACCAGCTCCATGGTAGCTATGAACACCACAAGAGCCATCAGCCACATCAGAGCCGCTATGATGATCTTCTGGAACGTATCGATGTATTTCAAGTGCGATTCATTCATGCCTAGACCCTCAACTGTCAGGCCTTCAGAGATCGGCCTGCAACTTTTGTACTGCTCTGGTCTTGCATTTGGCTGATGCAAATGGCCCTGCTCCAGGCTCAGACCTTGAAGGATGCTGACTAAAGGGAGATATATAGACTGCGGACAGATAGGGCTGATGGCAGGAAGGCGTCAGGCTTTTGCACACAATGGCCTTTGGCATCGTGCTGATAGTCGTCTTTGGCCTCGTCTACTGGAGATCGAACCTGGTTCAGAAGCTGACCATAATTCAGCATGCATACGGCCCAAATCCAGAGAGACACAGGGCCTCGACGCTTGATGAGTCCATGTACTTCAGCGCCATGATGTTCCTGACCCGCCCTCCCTGCGGCCTGCATCCAGTGGGGCGATATCTGATCGTACTTGTGTACGTCTTAGGCTGGCTGATAATGGCGCTCTTCCTGGTAACTCTTGCAAGAATGATCGTGAGCTAGGCCGCCTACTTAAGCCTGCCGAACATAGATTTTTAATCCGGAAACATGTTACTGATGGCATGCTTTGCCGATATGCTCTGGCTATGCTGGAGCTATTTCTTGTTTTGACTGCTTCATGCCTTGCTGTGCCGGCCTATGAGGGTCCAAACTCCTCATATGTAGCTGATGTGGAGATTCTATACAGCAAGGGCGTGAGCCTGATGCCCATGCTCCTGGCTACAGACCAGATAGACGGCTATATTGCGTGGCAGCCCTATGTCTCCCTGGCTGAGGAGTGTGGGGCTGGAAAGGTCATATCCCTAACTCGTGATCTGCCGCCTGCCGGCAGCTGGATAGACCATCCCTGCTGCGTCTTTACATCAAGCAGCGACCTCATATTGAGCCATCGTGACATAGTGAGCGCCATGTGTGCCCTGAATATTTATTCAAATCAATACATCAGAGATCATCCATCCGAGTCGAGTGAGATAGAAGCGCGCTGGCTGATGGGAGATGCCGACTTCACATTCGGCGATATATCTGTCTCTTCAAGGAACCTCATTAACAGATCAAGCCCGACTCTGATCTTCTCTGTTGATCCGTCTGATGAGTGGAGAGCTTCAGCCTACAAATTCATAGATCTGCAGGATTACAGCATGGCCTCAGAGCATACCGGAGATGGCTTTGGCAAGAACAAATCTGAGTTCTTTGACTTCAGACCCCATGAGGAGGCAAAGGTTATGGTTTCCAGAGGCGAGCTAGTCACGCCCATGCCCTCTGAGAGGGATCTGGGCATTGGATGCCTCATGGGTGACCAGCATCATACGCCGCTGTTCATTGCCTTAAAGAAATGGCAATACTTCAACGACACCTACGGCATAGCTTTAAAGCCGGATAGCGAGGGAGCCTCCAGGCCAAGCGCAGCTGATCTGATTGTGAATGGCAAAAAGGTGGCCCGGTTCAGCCTGATCTCAGCCCCTGCAGGAGCGCAACTCATGACGCTCATGGAGCAGGGATGCATAGACATGGCCTATGTGGGAATTGCACCAGCGATAGGAGCCGTAAGGCTTGGCGCTGATATTAAAGTTATACAGCCTGTCCAGAATGAAGGGTCCGGTCTGGTTGTATCCAACGGCTCGCCTGCTCGTAACTGGAGCGAGTTTGTATCCTGGGCCAAGGAAAGGTACTCCAATGGCAGGCCTCTTAGGATTGCCGACCCTCAGGTGGGATCGATACAGGACCTCCTCATGAGATATGCGCTGAGTGAGGAAAAGATCAGGGCAGTCCCGGCACCTGAGCCCTGATTTGGAGATGTGCATAGGGAGGAGATAATATTTGAGTGGAATACGGTTTAAAGGCTGGGCTGGAAAGACAGCCATAAAGTTGGCAATACCTGTGATGATCATGCTCATCTGGCAGGTCCTGGCCATGTCCATCAACAACCAGTTCATACTTCCCAGGATCGAGTCAGTGCTGGCGGTCCTGATCACGCCGAATAAGGACATACTAGGGAGCGGAGCCCTGATAGATAACGCCCTTGTGAGCCTCAAGAGAGTCACTATTGGATTCCTCGTAGCAACAGCCATGGCCATTCCTCTTGGAGTGGTTATGGGAAGGTTTGGGCTGGTTCACGACCTCTTTGACAGCATGGTCGCAGTGTTCCGGCCTGTTCCGCCCCTGGCCTGGGTTCCGCTCGCACTGGCCTGGCTCAAGATCGGCATAGGGTCAATGGTCTTCATAATAGCCATAGGAGCGTTCTTTCCAATACTCTTAAACACTCTGGATGGCGTGAGCGGGGTGAAGAAGACCTGGCTTGAGGCCATAACTATGCTTGGAGCCAGCGAAAAAGACCTCATGTTCAGGGTCATACTGCCTGGAGCAGCACCAACGATCTGGACCGGACTTCGGGTAGGGTTTGGCATAGCCTGGATGTGTGTTGTGGCTGCTGAGATGTTGCCTGGGGCCAACACCGGCCTTGGGTACCTGATAATGTACGCCTACAGCTGGGGGCAGGTGCAGGTGGTGATCGCAGGGATGATAGCGATAGGGATCATCGGCCTGTGCATTGACTGCGTATTCAAAGAGGTGGAGGACAGGAAGTTCTCATGGAGGAGGCTGGAGAGATGATCCTTGAGATTAAGAACGTGACCAAGGACTTTCCCAATGAGAGGGGCGGGTATGTGAGGGCTCTAGAGGACATTTCCTTTGGCATTGATGAGATGGAGATCGTAGGCATCCTCGGCCCTTCTGGATGTGGAAAGACGACTCTCCTCCGGGTCATTGCCGGGCTTGAGCCCCCTACTTCCGGTGAGGTACTTTTAAATGGCTCCCGGATAATAAAGCCCAACTCTAAGATGGGCATGGTCTTTCAGGAGTACTCGCTTCTGCCCTGGTGCTCTATAGCGGATAATGTAGCCATCGGCCTGGACATGATGCGCATTCCAAAAGAGGAGAGGGATGAGAAGGTGAAGAATTACCTGGGCATGGTAGGGCTGCAAGATTTCGCAGACCATTATCCCTATGAGCTCTCTGGAGGAATGCGTCAGAGAGCGGCAGTTGTCAGGGCGCTAACTGTAGACCCATCAGTGCTCCTCATGGATGAGCCCTTCAGTGCTCTTGATCCTCAGACAAGGAACATGATACAATCCGATATTCTGGAGATCAGGGCAAGTACGAAGAAGACCATAATCCTGGTCACACACAGCGTTGAGGAGGCGGTCTTCCTCTCAGACAGGCTCATAATTCTAAGCGCCAAGCCAGGAAGAGTACACGAGATCATACCCATAACGCTGGGGAAACCCAGGGATAAAGGAAGTGTAGAGTTCAATAAGCTCAGGATGCATGTGCTTGACCTGATTGATAAGCTCAAAGTCGACTAGTATAATGATTCCAAAATATCACGGCAGTGATCTGAGTTTACGTCGCCTAATCATTTTGCTTGATCATTTTGGAAGCCAAACACTAGTACAACGAGCTCGAAATAGCATCGTGGATGAAACAGGATGACCCTTTTTGCGTGAATTGAGGAATTGCGGGCTTATTTAGGACTGGATGTCCCAGTCAGATATGCGGAGGCACCATCCTCTGCATATAATCATCCATCTGTAGCCAATCGCTACTTAAGATTCCTCATCAGGTCTTGGAGCTATGGTCGTACCGCTTATTTCCGTGGAGGATGCTGCGGCGCAGGAGACGGCCCTATGCCTACTCTGGTGCGCTGCAACAGTTTGACTTCTCAACCTGAGCAGATACAGCTCAGGAACTGTCAGTGAGCCCTCCTGAGGACCCAGAGCTGCCACTTGTGCCCGCTCCAGTGCAGAGGCACTGGCCGTCTACATAATGGCATGCAGGATTCTTCTCACACTCTGCTGCGGGATTTGGAACAGGTCCGGGCTCTGGCTCAGGATTCACTCCTGTACAGAGGCACTGGCCATCTACATAATGGCAGCTGGGGTTTGCCTCGCACTCAGCTACGGGATTTGGAACTGGCCCTGGCATAGGTCCGGGATCGGGATTAAGGCCTCTGCAGTAGCAATGGCCGTTTGCCCAGCTGCACTGGGGGTTCTGCTCACATTGCTCTTTTGGAGTTGGTCCGATAGGCTGGGGGCTTTGCTGGTAATAGACATCTATGACCACGGTATTGCTGTATTTATTGCCAAGGGCAAACTGGCTGAAGTGCCTGCCGGGTGCATCTGCATAGTACCAGATGAGGTAGTACCCCGGCTGAACAAAGCCCAGGTTGTATCTCCGGGCGCTGCCTCCCGGGTAGACCTCATACATGGATAGGTATGAGGCATATGGCACATAGAGCAGCTCCTGGGTCCAGCTGCCAAGAGGCATTGTGACATACCAAGACCAGCCGTCAGACCCTGAGATCCAAAGGCCAGGTTGGCCCCTTGGAAATACAGAGCCAAAGCTGTTCCAGGCCATGTAATTTCCACTGTAATATATATTCCCGGGCGTGCTGGCCTGTGAGTCGAAAGGCGTGAGCTTCCCGAGGCTTGATTGGGAAGGCATCTGGTCTGTATAGACTGCCATCTCATCTCCGGGCCCTGACGCTGTCGTCTGCGGCGCCGGGTCAGCTAATGCGGCGCCACCTGTATCATTCTCCATGCCCAGGGCATTGAAGCTGTCCATGCTCAAGTTCTCGGCTGCAATTTGTCCTGACGGGTCGTATCCTCCTAGAGAAAGGCCTGTAAGCAGGAGGATGCCCATTGATATCCATATGAAAGTGCGAGTTATCATAACAAGGCCTCGTTATTCGGGCACCGTTTCTATTAGCAGACTACTTTATACTTTTCATCCAGGGAGGCTTGAGGATCATTCAAATGACATAAGCTTTGAAAGGCAGATCCCTGGCAGGAGCTTATCAGCAAAAAGATCTTATTGGCATTCTTGTAATGCCGCAAGAAAACTCTTGCAGCTCTCCATAAAAAGTTCAAGGCAAAAATTATGGACGATTGAACCTGAGAAACCTCCGGGTCAGGCCAAGATGACCCGTGATTCCCAGCAACTGAAATAGGAGCCAAATAGATGAGATCTATCAGATTTGCCCCAGGCTGCTGTCATTGACCAGCATTGGCAGCTCTGGCTCATCTGTGCCCAGCGCCGCACGCAGCATGTTGCCAGCCGTGGCAGCGGAATTGGCTTTGGCTTCAGATTCAATTCCAGAATCAGTATCATTCTCATAAGGTACGATGGATACCCGGCTCGTGTTCAGGCCTGGCTTCAAGATCGTGAGCAGTTTTACAAGCTCTGATTTGGAGATGTATCCAGTCACCCTATGGACAAGCGTTCCGTTATTGAAAACAAGGAGTGTGGGGAAAATGTCAATGCCAAGCCTTCCGGCTGTTTCACTGTTATTTGCAATATTGATCGTTCCAAATACCGCCTGGCCGTTCAACTCAGTTGAGAGCTGATAGATTATGGAATCCATTCCCTCGCACGGCCTGCACCCAGGTGCATAATAGTCCAGGAC
>DATMZB010000573.1:0-2349 GCA_035560655.1 Methanotrichaceae archaeon
GCTGGCAATGCCTGCATTAGGATGCCATATAACGCCGCATCAGAGGGATTGATAAACGAGAGCGGGTGCTATATATGCATCTATCCTGGCGGAAGTCTTGATGCCTCTGTCCTAAAATTGAGAGCATATATGTGTAGGTGACCAAATTGCCATGGCTTTTGGGTATTCAGCGCAGGCTGTAATGCATCATGCCTTAAAGAAGATTCATCCTGACCTGGAAAGTGATATATTTAATGATCATGTCTCCTGCTGATTGATAGGGGACCAAAAGATGAAAAGCCGTGCAGTCGTGGTAATGCTGGCCATTGGATGTATCATGGCCGCATTTATTGGCGTGCTCTGGCTCTCAGATGCCAGGCAGGAGTGGCGGGTGAGTGATGAGGGATTGCTGGAATACTCAACGCCCATGCCTGAGTTCCAGATAACACCTGTTGAAACTTCGAACGCCTCGGCGCTGTATGAGGTCAAGTTCGATAGCAGAGGCACAGAGGTTGCGGGACTTCTGCTTGTGCCTCAGGCTAAGCCTGGAGCTAAATCTCCTGGCATTGTGCTTCTTCCCGGTGCCACAGTGACCAAAGAGAAAGAGCAAGGTCTGGCAAAGTACCTGTGCAGCCTTGGATATGCAAGCCTGACCATCGACCAGAGAAATCTTGGAGGAATAGAAGTTTCAGGAGATCTGGTGAAGTTCTCTAAGGGCGATGAGCCAGTTGAATATGAGATGGTGCACGACGCCCTTGCTGCAGCAGAGGTGCTGAGGAACCAGCCGGAGATCGATCCAAAGCGCATCATCTATGCAGGAGAGAGCAATGGCGGAAGGTTTGCAATCATTGCATGTGCCCTTGACCCCAGTGCTCGCGGCGTGCTGGCCATTAGCACCTGCGGCTATGGAACGGATGCAGCTATCGCCTCGCAAGGGATGACTGACCCGGTCCTGATCAGATTTTACAGATCGATAGATCCAGATTCCTATTTGATCAAGATCCCTCCAAGGAGGCTTGCCATGATTCATTCGCAAAACGACACCGTCATTCCCCTTAATAACGCGAATCAGACCTATGCCCTGGCCCGGCAGCCTAAAAAAGATATGCATTTTGTGGGGTGCGCCAAGCACGGCTACTGCACGCAGATGAATCCATTTATTGAAAAGGAGCTGGCACTTATGTCCTCCGGATCAATCCCAGACTGAGATATAGCATAGTCCCGGTCAGAGCGAAGCGGACTGACCGCTCAAGCTCTGAGGGATTACTTTCGTCCTCCCCAGCATGACCATATGAACTGCAGAGCGTTAATGATGGGTCATGAAAGCTGAGTCCATGACGGCACGTTTAATGATGCAGAAGAATATGCTCGTGAGCTTGATTGGCTGTGGGTTTTCTCCAGCCGAGGCCGAAGATGCCCGAGCGCATCGCACCTACAGGCTTCTGGAGGCCAAGGCAAGAGAGCTTGGGATGCCAACCCATTCTCAAACAGACCTCACTGTTAAGGACAGGGCATTTGTGCTGGCAGCCAGGCCAGAGAAGTTCCTGTGGATAATCAAGAACAATGGAACTGATATATTCCCTGCAGATGAATTATACAGGTGTCGCGGTTGGTTCTGGCTGCAGCTCAAGGAACACCCCGAGGCCAGCGTATTTCTGTTCAGCAATATGAGATTGAAGGAGATACCTAGATCAAGGCTCATCAGGAAGGCTGCCTGAGATCTGACGGCTTTCCTCAGTTTTTGATCCGCACGCCAGACATCAATCAGAGAGCCAAATGGCCCGGGTCCGGGCCAGATCTGGAAATGTTGAATGCCTGGTGGGGAAAGCTTTATTTTAAATACCAATTTTTTATATGGTGATTCTGGTGATGGCAATGAATGTATCAGGTATCACTAATATATCGATATGGAAAGCACTGGCCATCTGCTGTCTGGTATCGCTGGCCTTCCTGGCGCATGCTCAGGAGAATTCGTCTGAGGCCGTGAGCCAGGCCAGCCTCGTCCATGCAGGGGGTCTCTCCTATACACCCCTGACAGTAAACGACAGCAATATGGATTCAGTAATTAGGGACCATCCTCTCCTGGTAATCGATGGCTGGAAGGAGGGGTGTGACCCATGTCAGTCAGTTGACTCCGTCGTGGATGAGATGGCCAGGGACTTCGAAGGCCGCGTGACCTTCGGCAAGCTGCGCGTGGACAAGAACCTCAATGCCTTTGTAAAATACCAGATCTATAACTTTCCCACTCTGCTGATCTTCAAGAACGGCACCCTGGTTCACAGGCAGGTCGGCAATTATCCCAAGCCTGAGCTGGAGAAGATGATACAGGAGAACCTCGGAATTGCCTGATCCCTGGTATATTGAATCATC
>DATMZB010000574.1:0-3865 GCA_035560655.1 Methanotrichaceae archaeon
CCCATGTATATGCCCATGTATAGAGGATCATCCTCAGGTATGGAAGACTTGCCAAGGATGGTCGAGGCGATAGGCATATTGGCCCTTCTGGCCAGATCCATGACCTGCTTCCCCAGTCCGAACCTGTGAACCTCTACCCCTGCCAGAATGGCGGGCTTGCTTGCAGAGTTGATCATATCCAGAGTCTCTTTTAGCGCCTCTTGAATAGGTCCTGGCTCACCTTTTTGAGCTGCGGCGGGCTTGTGAGTCCTGCAGCTCTGGGGAACAATTGGGACCACATCTCTTGGAACCTCTATGTAGCCAGGACGCTTGTATTTCAGAACAGCAGATATGACACGGTCTATCTCTGAGAAGGCCCTCTCAACATCTGAGAGATCTGCTGAGGCCACAGTCAGCCTCTCGAAGATCCTCATCTGGTCATCGAACTCGTTGACCTTGTGGTGCAGCATTGAGTTCTTGGCGCGCTCCACCCTGCCCGGAGCCCCGCTGATGACGAGGACAGGAGACTTCTCAGCAAATGCCTGTGCTGTGGTATTGGCAATCTTCAGGCCGCCCACTGTATAGGTGACACATACCACCCCAAAACCTCTCATCCTGGCATAAGCATCCGCAGCAAACCCAGCGCCCTGCTCATCGCATGTATTTATCATCTTGAGATCGCTCTTGGATATCTTCTTCATCAGGCCCAGGACGTAGTCACCTGGCAGTCCAAAGACATGTCTGGCTCCATTATCATAGATCTGTTTGATGAGATAATCTCCAATGCTCATTCCATCTTCCATGATCCTCACGCTCAAACAATTATCATCCAGATGGTTAATGTATCTTCTGCAGTATATCAGCACGAAATGCTTATACTCCAGAGCTCAGACAGAAACTCTGTGAAGAACCGCCAGGTTGCCAGTATGCTCTATGAGATAGGAGATCTCCTGGAGCTTCGTGCTGAGAACAGATTCAAGATCCTGGCCTATAGAAAGGCGGCCAGGTCTATAGAATCACTCAAAGAAGATATAGAGCATGTCTGCAGCGAGGGCAGGCTGGAATCCATACCCGGAGTTGGCAAGGCCATAGCCGAGAAGGTTGAGGAGTATCTCAGGACCGGAAAGATCGAGTCCTATGACGAGCTCATATCTCAGACGCCCCACGGCTTATCCGAGCTCCTCCAGATCTCTGGCCTTGGCCCAAAGACCATATTTCTATTGCACGAGAAGCTGGGCATTGCCAACCTTGACGAGCTTGAAAAGGCTGCAAGAGAGCACCGCATCCGGCGCCTTCCAAGGATGGGTCCCACAAGCGAGGCCAACATAATCAAGTCCATTGAGCGCTATAAAAAGAGGTCCACAAGGATTCCCTACAGCGTGGCTGAGCCCATTGTGGAGGATATAGTCTCATATCTGAAGGACATCGAGGGCCTGGAGCACCTCACGCCTGCAGGCAGCTTCAGAAGGGGCAAGGAGACAGTCGGAGACATAGACATCCTGGCCACCTCATCCAAACCCTCTGATGTCATATCCGCCTTCGTCAGGATGCCTCTGGTGGAAGAGGTACTGGGCCAGGGGCCAACCAAGGCCAGCGTGGTGGTCAGGGATACAATTCAGGTGGATCTGCGGATAGTTGAGCACCGATCCTACGGCACAGTGCTTCAGTACTTCACAGGCTCCAAGGAGCACAACATCAAGCTCAGGCAGATAGCCATAGATCAGGGGTATTCCCTTAGCGAGTACTCCTTAAAGAGGATGACTGACGGCACTGACCTCTTCTTCGATAGTGAGGAGGATGTCTATGCCAGGCTCGGCATGCAGTACATCCAGCCAGAGATGAGGGAAGACACTGGCGAGATTGAAGCTGCGCTTGCAGGAAAGCTGCCAAGTCTCCTGGAGCTTTCAGACATAAAGGGGGATCTACATGTCCACAGCAGCTGGTCTGACGGCCGTGACTCCATAGAGCAGATGGCCAGGGCTGCAAAGGCACTGGGATATGAGTACATCGCCTCTTCAGACCATTCACCAAGTGTGGGGATAGCCGGCGGCCTGACGCCCGCGAACCTGGAGAGGAAGATTGAGGAGGTTGCGGCCGTGAACGAGGTGCTGGAAGGGTTCACTGTGCTCGTGGGCACTGAGGTTGATATCCGCGCCGATGGAAGGCTGGATTATCCTGACGATCTCCTGGCCAGGTGCGACGTGGTTGTAGCCTCAGTGCACATGGCCCAGCAGCAGAAGGAGCGGTCCATCACCGGCCGCATCATAAGTGCTATAGAGAACAAAAATGTGGACATTATCGCTCATCCTACAGGCAGGATAATAGGCAAGCGCGATCCCTATGAGGTGGATATGCAGGCAGTGCTTGAGGCTGCAGCCAGGAACGGGACCGCCATGGAGATCAATGCCTACCCCAACAGGCTGGATCTAAACGATGTATGGTCAAGGACTGCCAAAGATCTGGGAGTAAAGCTTTCCATAGATTCTGATGCTCATGCAATGGAGCAGCTCAGGGTGATGAAGTATGGAGTGACAGTTGCCAGGCGAGGCTGGCTGGAGAAGGGAGATGTGCTCAACACTATGGGGCTGCAGGAGCTCATGAAGGTGCTGCGACACAGGTAACAAACCCTGAAAATCCTTAAGAATCCCTGAGAATCACAAGGATTTCAGGCACGTCTCTTCATATAGACAGGACCCGAGGGCATGATTAATCAAGTGCCTGATCTCTCAAAGAACTCCATCAGCCTTGGATTTCCACTAAATCTATCTCCGGGACTGAGAACTCAGCCATATCTCAAACTTCAGAAGATTTATGAGCATCAGGCCCTTAATAATATGGATAACGAAGAGGCTATGGAAATGGCAGAACAGAAGCATGAGCATCACGGCAGGTCCAGCAAGGGACTTCTGGACCCGACGAATATACTGGAGAGCCTGCATCTCAGAATTGGCGATACTTTTCTGGACGCAGGCTGTGGCGACGGGTACTTCTCCCTGGCAGCCTCGGAGTTCATAGGGGGCGAGGGTAGGGTATATGCTGTGGATAATGATGAGGCAGCCATCAATCACCTCAGGAAAGAGATCGCAAATAGAGATATAGTGAACATTGAACCCATAGTCGCAGATATAACAGACAAAATTCCACTGCCAAATGAGATCATAGATACGACTCTTATGGCAAATGTGCTCCATGGCCTGGTGGCTAATGATGAGTTGGACGGCGCCATGAAGGAGATCAATAGAGTCATGAAGCATGGGGGCAAGCTCCTGGAGCATGACGCCAAGTTCTTGGTAGTGGAATTCAAGAAGGACTCTCCAATGGGACCGCCATCGAATATAAAACTCAGCCCTGAGCAGGTACAGGATATCATGGCCATATATGGGTTTAAAAATCCAACGGTCAATGATATAGGGTTGTACCATTACTCAATTTTACTGACTCGAGAATGAGGATGCAAGTTAAAGGAGAATATGTACACTCGAAATGCCCAATAATGGTGTATATTGAAAGATAAGCCCTAAAATTGAGATCGAATAAAAATGGGCAGATTCGATCGTGGAATAAGCTTTATATAGGTCAGGCAAAGAATAATCGAAAAATGCAATCTTCACAAAAATTAAAGGAGTCACTTAAAAGGTTTAAGGATAGTTTTCACATTGACTCCGATTTTTCCAATTATGCAATATTTTCCTCTCGTGTTAAGCAGTTTTATGATTTCCTCGAAAGCGAGCCAATTTTACGGGATAATATTGGCCAATTAGCCTATAAGCATACCTCTATGGAACAAATAGCTGAAAGGATAGTCAGAGATCATATTCCACTTTTAGAGGGGTTCGAGGATAGAGCTAAGAATGCTGCTATTGCCTATTATATACTCAAGAAGTGC
>DATMZB010000575.1:0-2585 GCA_035560655.1 Methanotrichaceae archaeon
GACTGAGACTAAGATAACCATCACCACAGGCGTGGGCATTATGCTTTTGTTCTTATGGTTATTGCTAAGTCCTGTCATGGGATTAAATTAGGTCACCACATATGGAATTCTGTCTCACACTCATGGTACTGAACTCAAGAGTACAAAGCGGCCAGGAGCTGCCCTCAAATGAAATCTAGGCGTTGGATAAGCATAGCGGGAAATGTAGATGAGTTCTGTGATCGAAACTGGCAAGATCAGCAGGAATAAATGTTGCCCTGGGCAGGAAGAGATATTCTATGTGATGACTTCCATGGATGAGAGCTGCGTGGCTGCAGAGAAAGGCCTGAGATTAAGCTCTTTCATAGATAGCCAAACTCATTCTGCTATTATGGTTGATGCCGCCAGGGTACGACAGGTGGTTCTAGCCAACCTCCTTGCAAATGCCGTCAAGTTCTCCAATAGGGTGAAATGAAAGTATTGCAGGGGCACGGTATCTTTCGAGCGACCACTATGAAATTCAGCAGTCTGTCCGGGACACGGGCATTGGCATCTCCAAGATCCCGATGATTAGATTGTTCGAGCTCTACAGCAAAGCAGACATGTCCACCACAGGAAGTATGGTGGCACTGGCCAGGGGCTGGCCATAAGCAAATACCTGGTGTAGATGATGAGTGGCAAAACCTGGGCTGAAGGCGGGCAGGGCAAGGGCTCTGTGTTCAATTTTGCACTGCCTGCTGAAGTATCTTCGGTCTATATCCCTAAACCAAAAGAAGAGCCCATACAATCCAAAAGCATTCCCAATGTGAAAATGCGAATACTCCTGGCCGAGGATAATTTAGTCAACCAAAAAGTGACCATTAAGATGCTCAAGAAGATTGGGCACGCAGCCGATGTCGCGGCCGATGGAATCGAGGTGCTGGAGGCATTGGAACGCCGGAGGTACGACGTTATCTTCATGGACGTCCAGATGCCAGAAATGGATGGCCTGGAGGCGGCGCGCCAGATCCGCGCACGATGGCCTGCTGAAGATCAGCCTAAAATCATAGCCCTTACAGCCTATGCCATCGAGGGGGTTAGAGAGCAGTGTCTGGAAGCTGGAATGGATGATTACATCACAAAGCCTTTAAAGATAAATGAGCTAGCTAATGCGATTGGCAAGAGGAGACCAGGTGTGTGATCATCTGAAAAATATTCTTAAGCCTTATAAATAAATTTGGGGACTGTGAATCACAGCCCAAGAGCACCTCTGGATATGTCGAAGATCTCAGTGTTATCGATCATTCCATGGGTGACCCTATCGGCCCCAGGCCCCATGGCCATTATTGGTACATCAACTGCTGTGTGAGTGGCTTCCTTACCTGTGGCTGTCAGGTTGTACCTTTCAGCGTGGGCCTCAGCCAGGCCGGATCCAAAGACGGGGACCATGCCGGCAGGATAATCATTAGGATCCTTGGCCCCAAGGACAACTCCTCCACACTCATGATCGGCTGTGACCAGGACCAGTGTGTTATTATTGGCCAAGGCAAAGTCCATTGCAGCCTTGACCGCATCATCAAATGCCAGAGTATCCACAGTCATGTTGTCATAAGATCTGGCATGGGCTGCATGGTCGATCCTTCCGCCCTCGACCATGAGGAAGAATCCCTTAGGGTTCTTGGAGAGGATCTCCAGTGCCTTGACCGTCATATTGGCGAGACTTGGCTCAGGACTTGTCTGATTTCGCCTCTCCAGCTCATAGGCCATGTGGTCTTTGTTGAAGAGCCCCAGTACCTTTGAAGTGCTGTTGGCATCGATCTTCTTGAAAGCGGTATCATTGTACACGAATGTATATCCCCTGGCATCAAATGCATCAAATAGGGTCCTGTTGTCAGCCCTCTTGCCATTGCCTCCCAGGGGAGTCGTCTGGTTCTTGGCAACGAAGAACTGCAGGCCTCCGCCCAGGGCCACATCTATGCTGCTCTCCAGGAGCTGGCCAGCTATCTTCTCCTCGGCATCCCTATCGTTTATATGTGCATAGAACCCTGCAGGCGTGGCATGGGTGATCCTGGTGGTGGTCACAACGCCTGTAGACATGCCGGCCTTCTTGGCCATCTCAGATATGGTGGTGAGGTTCTTGCCATCCTTCTTCTTCCATACTGAAGTGGCGTCCTGGTTGAGGACATCATTGTTTCCCTTTTGGCCTGTGGCCATGGCTGTCACTGCAGCGGCTGAATCAGTAACCCAGCTATCTGCGGAGTAGGTGGCGACATATCCATCGTACTCCAGATGATCCATGTTCAGGGAGGTATTGCCATAGGCTGATAGGTTCTCCCCAGACTTCTCTATTCTGGCTGCGGTAAGCTGGGAATAGCCCATTCCGTCTCCAATCAGGAGTATGACGCTCTTGCTTGCATTCTGCCCCAAAGATGCATCAGATGCTATGCCTGTGTTCAGGGAAATGGTCAAGGCAAAGATCATCAAAGATGCTGCAATTAAGTTATGCCTGTTCATTTTTTCGCCCCGGTATTGTTCACCCCAATACCATTCAGGCTTCATAAATACTTAGCTAACATAGAATATATATCATAAAAGAACATATTTTGACCATCTCAATGAATATAGAT
>DATMZB010000576.1:0-6214 GCA_035560655.1 Methanotrichaceae archaeon
TTACATGTGTAGATCTATTTAAGCCTTTATGCACTAGTAATATACGTATATGTTCTGGTCGCATAATCTTCAAGAGATCCATTCTGAGCACGGACCAGTATATCACTTCCATCAGCACTAACGGATGGGCTTGAGCTCACGGTAGGACCATGTAAGCTGCTCCAACCCAGTGTCTGCCCAGAGGACGCATTAAATTGATTCGTCCATAAGATATTGTCTTCACCCACAGCCACTACCTCTACGGTTGAACGCTTGCTGGCCACGACGACTTTGGGATCAAATTTGATTTTTCCTCCCAGGCCTTCCCATTGACTGTTCATAGTATCAGGATGTACCACATTATCCCAGACTCCGTTATCAGCACCTTTAGCTACAGCATGAATCCGCCCTTGTGAATCTTTGCAGACAGAAGGATCAGAGGTTATGATGCCACCAAGGTTGAACCAATCTCCACCTACGTTATCCCATAGACCCATATCAGCTCCCCGTACAAAGACATGGTCCCTGCCCTGGCTATCCAAGATCTGCTGAGGATTAGAGGTGATAATGCCCCCCAGACTGCCCCAGACTGAAGTCCCTGCAGATGGAGTAGCTTCTAGAGATGTACTTTTTACATCGCCCTTGAGGTCAGTCTGAACAGCGTTCTGGTCTGTGTAGACACTGCCTGAGACACGATCTGACGTATAGCTCACTGGAGCGGACTGGCCTGATGTGCCGGCTGATAATAGAACATCCCCCTCTGCGCTCATGTCCTGTCCTGCTGAGGAGTGACCATTAGCGCTAGCTTTTGAGCTTGATATTAGGTTATGATTCGAAGACAGGTATGAACTGGTCTGCTCTTGGCCTGATGTGGCCTCAACCGCAGAATAAGCCTTAGATGCGAGAGAATCTGCCACAACTGCGCCGGATACGTCTGCCGTATCTGATGCTGATGCTCTGATGGCACTGCTCAGGAAACCCACGCCATTAGAGCCACCTGTGAACTTAGCAGCGTTCTCTTTAGATGTGGCCTCACCCTCTGCATATCCCAGAACTCCAGCCACGCTTGCCTCCTGGCTTGAATCCACAAAGCCAGTTTGAGATGACACTGCCTGCCTTGTAGCCAGAGACCCATAAAGAACACCTGACTCCTGAGATGACTGGACAGGCCCAATGACCCCTGATATCCCTGCCCTGGAGGTTCCCGTAGTCCAAACATCCTGTTGTAGGCTGGACTGGCTTGAGGAGACTAAAGCAGATGTACTGGCAATTAGGCTACCATTAGAGCTTATGTTGCCCTCTATGGTGCTGCCATAGTTGCTGGCAGCCTGAATCAGGCTATTCTGACCAATTCCATTTAGAGACCTTTGGGCAGATATCTGACCGCCGCCAATGCTGGTAGCTTCAACCAGACCTGAAGATATGTACAGATCATAGCGGCTGGTCAGGCCGGATTGGCCGCCATCGCCTGAATATGTGTAGCTGAGATCTACAGCTGACGATGGAAATATTGAATAAAGCCCAATGATGGTACATAACATCAGAAGTTTTCTTGCTGGTATGGACATAGAGTCCCTCCTCGTATGCTGATGATTATGCTAACTATTAAGACTATTCGTTAGCAATCTTGCTTGCAGAGATGCTACGATAATTCTAAACATCTATTCCAGATTCCAAGCCTACAGCCCTCAGGCTTCAGCCTTCCCTCGCTATTCTCCTAATCCTATGCTATCCAATTGAATCCTAAGCTGCTATCCAATGGTTGATAGTGCTACAAGGTCGAATGGTGATATCATGGGATCTAGTGGCATGCTAAGGAAGATCTCAGTGGTGCTTCAGGCGGATTTGCTTACTGCGGGCTGGACAGGGCATGATCCGGGAACTCTATCTCAAACCTCGTGCCGTGACCCGAGCTCAGCTTCAGAGTGCCGTCCAGCTGAGACACCAGGCTGGATACCAGCATCAGCCCCATAGACCTCGACTTTTTAAGGTCGAGATCTGCAGGCAGGCCTATGCCGTTATCTCCGACCTTGAGGACGAGCCGGCCGTCCGGGTTGCGGCGGAAATCGGCATACATCTCTCCTGCAGTCCCATCTGGAAAGGCATGCTTGATCGAGTTGGTGATCAGCTCGTTGAGGATCAGCCCACAGGGGATGGCCATATCTATGCCCAGATAGACCTCATCTGCCTCAACCTTAATGGCAATTTGCCCTTTGATCCTGTATGAGCTGGCTAAGCTGGAGGCCAGCTTCTTGATATAGGCGGAGAAGTCGATCTTTCCCAGGTCGGGAGACCGGTAAAGGTTCTCATGGACCAGGGCCAGCGATTTTACTCTGTTCCGGCTCTCTTTGAGTATCTCCTGGGTTGCATGGTCCTCGATCTGCCTGGACTGAATGGACAGCAAGCTGGAGATGATCTGGAGGTTATTCTTGACCCTGTGATGGATCTCCTTGAGCATCACATCCTTCTCTCTCAAAGATGCCTTTATTTTCTCATCAGCCTTCACCCATTCTGAGATGTCTCTGACGATTCCTTCTATTGCTACCAATCGGCCGACCTTATCATAAACCGGCACCCTGCGCTGTTCAGTCCAGATGTGCCCGCCATCTCTGTCCTGCCAGCACAGAACTATGGGCTTATCGGGCGATATCTGGGCCATGTCCTGAGGTTCAAACTCTTTCAGGCCACCAGGGAGGATCAGCTCCTGTGCCAGGTCTTGATTGGCTAAAAGCTCATCAGGAGCATATTTGCAGGTCTTTTCTATGGCCGGGCTGATATAGGTCAGGCGGGGCTCGGGCAGGAGATCTATGTGGAAGATGATATCAGGGGCATTCTCGGCCAGCCGCCTGAAGCGCTCCTCGCTCTCCCGCAGCGCCTCTTCAGTCCTCTTGCGGATGATGATCTCCTCCTGCAGATCCTCATTGGCCGCAGCCAGCTGGGATGTCCTCTCAAGGACTCTTGCTTCAAGCTCTCTATTTAGCTTGCATATCTCCTCTTGAGCTCTCTTGATATCGCTGATGTCGATAGCCACGCCTCTTAGCCCCACAGCCCGGCCATCCTTTGTGACCACACTGCTATAGGTAACTACGGGAAAAGAGGACCTATCTTTTCTCATGACGTGGTACTCCTGGCCCTCGATCTTCTCGCCTTCCAGGATCCTATGCACGTTCATGACCGCTCTATCCCTGTCCTCAGGAACGAAGGTCTGTAAGATGTTGAGGCCTGATTTGAACTCATGCTGAGTCAGCCCAATGGATGCATAGGCAGAGCGGTTGGCGAAGACGAAGTTTCCCTGAGCATCCAGCTCATAGACGATCTGCGGCAGGGAATCGGCGAACTCACGGTACTTCCTCTCGCTCTCCAGCAGGGCTTCCTCAGCCTGCTTGCGCTTTGTGATGTCCCTCACCACAGCCACCAGGGACCTTTCACCAGCCTTATCCATATACAACGTCTTCTTGGTGATAATGGTGTGAACAATGCCATGAGCATCTGTTACCATCTCTTCATTCACATTCTCTTTTCCTGTCTCAAAGACATCTTCATCACCCTTCCAGAAGATATCTGCCTGCTCTTTAGGGTATAAATCGTAACTGGTCTTGCCGATTATCTCACTGCGCTCACACCTGACAAACCTGCAGTACTCATCATTGACCAGCACATACCGATGCTGCTCGTCCTTTACGAATATGGGATCGCCAATGGAGTTGAGTATCTTATCCAGGTAGTCTCTGGATTCCTGCAGGGCTTCCTCAGCCTGCTTGCGATGCGTGGTGTCGCGGCTGATGCCGATGAGGATATCCACCTCACCCCAGTGTTCGCGAGTGATCTTGGTCTCCACCGGTATCAGGGTTCCATCTCTGGCCACGAGCGGTATGTGACAGAAAATCCTTTGGTCTGCTATCATCTGCTCTACGATGGCAGTGGCCTCCATGCGTCTCTCAGGCGGGTGGAGATCGAGGACGGATCTGCCCACCAGCTCTTCCTTCTCATACCCCATTCGCTCTAGAACGCTGTGGTTCACCTTCAGTATCCGGCCATGAGCATCGAGGACAAAGAGCATGTCCTGGATGGTATCAAAGAGCATCTGGATCTCTTTCTGGTTCTCCCGAAAAGCAACCTCTGCCTGGATGCGGACGATAGCACTTCCAACCTGTGCAGCAATGGCCTCCAGAGCATACCTGCTGGATTCAGGGACCTCGATTATGGTGTGAGAAGCTACATTGAAGCAGGCAATGACCTGGCCCTGATGAAGCACAGGTATTATCGCTATGGCTTGCAGGCCCTCGTGAATGGCATGTGAGATGTCCCGTGAAGAGATGGCAAGGCAGCCAGGGTCCTGATAGCTGGCATAGATGGGGCGCCCAAGCTGGATCAGCGTCCAACGTTCCGAATCCGATGGGACGCTGGATACGCAGGCCAGAAAATCGCTTGAAAGACCCCTGGCACAGGCCAGGTTGAGCCCTCCGGTGCTATCTGCCAGATAGATCCCGCCGCTGTCCAGTCCCGAGACCCGGATTGCGGCATCCAGGCACAGCTGCAGAGCCTCTTCTAGTGAGCGAGTTGCTGCCAGGCCCTGGGACAGGTCACGCTGGGCAAGGATTACATCCTCAGTGTGCCTGCGCTCTGTCCGGTCCCTATCCTGAGCAATTATCAGGCACTTGAGCTGCTGGCGCAGCTCCACTAGGGCATCTGATAGTGATCTGGCATCAGCCGATGGTTCACACGTGCATCTGTTATGAAGCTCATCTAACGTTCTTCTGACCCAGCCCGGATATTCTGGCTGAAATATCCTTTTCCATGTCCTTGCACCAATCTGGTTAACGCTTGCAAAGCAAGACTGAACATCCAAGGTCAGCTGCATTATGCTATTTATCCCTTCTGAAGTTTCTATGATAGAAAGATCAATGCTCTGTACACATATTTTTCACCGAGCTGTTTTAAAACCACCTCTCATCTGCTTTGTAGCGTTTGTCATTGAATTCAAATGAAGCCATGTGAGAATGAACAAAAGAGCTAATGCTCACATAGATCAATCGCTGGAGCGGTTTTGAATTCAGATCATCAAAAAAAGGAAAAGTTCGACCTGTCCAAGTCGGCCAGGTCAAGCTGTGCTGTTTCTCTGCACGTGTATGGTCTGCAGCAGGCTCGATGTCATGTTCACTGGATAAGACGATACTACCTCTACCCTGGTCTTTCCAACAGATACCGGTCCGCACTGGCAGCTCTGGCTGTCCTTCCAGTACCAGGCCCGAGCTGCGCTCTCACCACTGGGATCAATGCCAGAGGCGATAACTGCAGGCACGCCATCTATGGTGGCGTCGGCGATGGTGATGTTCCTGTAGCCCTGAAGTGCCATGGCAGAGAACATGAGGTCTTTCTGTGTCAATATCGTAGAGTCCGTCAGGTTATTGTAATCATATACAGCCACTCCTGCCCATGACTGGTTGTTGGTCATTATTATCAGAGGATGCTGGGAGAACCCGCCCGGGCTCCAGGTCGGCTTCTGCTGTATTGTGTGGTTCAAAGTGGTGTTCAGGTCAAAGGAAATGCTATACGGTCCTGCTGATGTCATCTCAGGCACTGCAGTGGCTGCCAGGGACAGCATCATCATCAACATAACGGATAGAACATATCTCAATCAATTCACCTAACCCATATCTACCTTCATCATAAAAAAATTTAACCCTATTGGCCTAAAGCCTGATATAGATATCGAAGCCAGATCGGATCATGGATCTGGGCATCTCCAATCAGGGCATCTATAATCAGGATATCCTCAATCAGGGCATCTACACCATCATATTGGAGCTTGATAATAACTGCCATATCCAGGTCGGCGCCCTTGGTAAGATTACTTTTCCCAGAGGATATTACTGCTATACCGGCTCAGCCCGCGGTCCGGGCGGCTTCAAGAGGATAGAGCGCCATAAAAGGGTTCAGTCCGGGTCCAGCCAGGTCCGCAGGTGGCATATAGACTATCTTCTGCCCCATGCCCTGTGGGTGGATGCAGTGGTCACACAGACCAGAGAAGATCTTGAATGCATAATTGCTCTGAAGATAGGTCTGAGTCTGAGACCCGTTCCGGGTTTTGGGTCCACTGACTGCCAGTGCCCTGGCCACCTTCACTATTCAGATGACCTTGGGTTGATGGCGGCCACTGTAGAGAGTGCGCACTCTGGCATCTCATTGTGACTGGATGCAGGGAATTCCGATGATCTTCCAGGGACCATCTTGC
>DATMZB010000577.1:0-16216 GCA_035560655.1 Methanotrichaceae archaeon
GTAATAGGCAGCCCGTAGCTGAATCTGGCTGCGGGGGTAGCGGGTGCCAGCAGGCACATTCCATAGTAATGGATGGCTGATGTCTGCAGCCGTTCCTTTGCTGGCTCAATGGGGGCAGGTCCTCTGCACTGGCTCGCGCGGCATGAAGCAAAGGACTGCCAAATGTAGCAATGAGGGGAGATCTTGAAAAAGAGGGATGGCACATGAGGGTTATCGTTTTAGCGGTTGTCCTGCTGGCTGTATGCTCTCTGGCTGAGGCATCTACAATAGTCAGCCAGCTCACAGTGGACACCATAGGCGATAGCAAGGCGACTATGACGCACTACTCCTATCTCAAGGAGAATAAGCTGGACGCAACAGGATATGCTGCAGATAAGGGCGGAGTAAACGGCCTGAAGACCAAAGATACTGAGTATCTTGAGAATGGAAGGATCAACTTCGGCGACAGGATCGAGTACTATGATGGAGAACTTGACGGTCCCATACCCATAGGCACTCTGCCCAATACCAAGTCCTACGTCTCTCATGACCTGAACGTATCATTCAATGGAGACCACGGCAGCTCGATGTTCGGCGGTGAGGGCTTCTTCCCCAACAACAGGGTAATAGGAGCATGCAAAGAAATCAGCAGCAGAGACGTGAGAGGCTATGCCCTGGGTCCAAGCTACACTTCTTCAGCGTTTGATGTCAATGCCTACTTCGATGCAGGACCTTCAAGCATCATCGGCACAGCTGCAGATTATGATCTGCACTGGGATGCCAATGTGAAGGATGCCATAATCGATATACACGAGGCCACTGGCTACTCAAACACATCCAAGCCAAGCCAGCTCATAAACTGGGAGCAGGAGTCTCAGATCGCTGGAACCACCCACGTAGTGAATGATCTCTATGCAACAGGGCTGTTCATACCAGCGGCCGGAAATGAGGACTGGCTGCCCTGCTGCAGTGGGACCAGGCCCATTTATGCAGACGAGGACTGGCCAAATGTGAACCAGGAGATGATCTTCAACTGCAACTGCCCAGGCAAGAGCGCAGAGACCCTGGCAGGGTCCGGAGGCTTTGCAGCAGTCCTGTCCACCAGCTCAAGCGGACAGTACCTGGTGCCAACCAAGGGCACATACGCCCCGAGCAAGCAGTGGTACATATCAGGCTATAAGTATCCGGGGTACTACAACCCATAAAACGAGCACAAGCACAGCTCTCCAGCTGCCGGCTGGAGAGCAACCTTCTCTTTTCATATGTGTGAGGCTCGTATTTATGATTCCTATTCGTATTTCTCCAAATAACGCCCACTACTATTGTCTGGCCTTGCTAGCAGATGCTCTTGATGCAGGTGCACATTCAGCATCTAAAGGCAGCAGATGTCCCCGGACCGTTTCGAGGGCCAGTCACATAAACTCAAAATCAGGGGTGAAATAGCTGATGTTATCAGTACAGTCCTTGGCCTTCAATATTCTGCTCTGGAAGTATCGGCGGAATCTCCTCATGACCTTAGTGCTCAGCACTGTGTGGCTCATCATAAAAGAATACACGAAAAGATGCAAGATGGCTCACGAATAGGGATTTTCAGGAGAGCTCTTGACCTGCCAGGATCGGGGAGATTCAAAACATTGCAGGGTTTTTTCATCCTTCTAACTTTTTTTCGGCCTTTTATCTTGCTTATCTTATCTTTTCACACACCTGATATAGATCCTGTACCCCAGAAGGTTGATCCTTTGCAGCCTCTGCACAAGCCTGGTCTCAACAAGCCTTGAGAACCTCTCCTGTATGAAGCCCGGATCTATGAGTCCTGCCCATCTGCTCATGAAGAGGTATCCCTGATAGGGCTTATAATCGAACCCTCGGTAGGCCTGGACCTTGAACCCGGCATCCTCTATCATTGCCTTAAACGAAGATGGCAAAATATACTCAGGGGGATTGATTGCCTCTCTTAGAATGTGTTTTCTGACCAGTGTGAAGTGAGATGCCTGGTTGAAGAAGTCCACAACCAGCGTCCCTCCGGGCACAAGCACCCTGTAGAACTCAGCAAGAGAGTCCGTTGCCTCATCCACCGAGGAGAGACAGGTGATGACCCCGCTGCTTATGACCCTGTCAAATGCTTCATCTTTGAAGGGAAGCCTGTTTATGCAGCCCTGGGACAGGGCGACGTGCTCCAAACCAACCGATCTGGATGCCGCCATCTTGAGCATATTCCTGGAGAAGTCCATTCCAACATAGCTCATATTGCACTGTGGGAACATCTCAAGGGCGCGCATGAGGAGGTTGCCGTTTCCGCAGCCGGCGTCTAAAACCCGGCCACCTGCACCGCTGAAGCAGAAGCCGGTGACGTCCTCCTCAAACCTGGCCAGGAGGTCGAGTATGAACTCAGGCGTGTCGTCCGGAAGGTCACGGGCGTATCTGAGGTCCAGACCATCGCCCTCCTTGTGAAGGTTCTGCCAGAACTCGTACTCCTCCTTGAGAGCGCTCGACGTGCCGGACTCCGTTGTGAAATCTCTCTCAACCATGGGCATTCTCACCATATGCTGTCGTCTATACAGTCTATCCTGGCCAAAGTGCAGGCCAGTTGAAAAAGGTGCCGCTCATTGACAATGGACGATGCATGCTGGATGGGAGTGAGAACAGATCTGCTGATATAGCCATCAAACTCAGGCAGGGCTGCCAGCACATTCAGAGCAATATGCAGTCCGTGCAAACTGGACTATTCTGGCTACCAAGCATTGGCCCATCCACAGTCATTGCCTCAAGGCCGACGATTTAAATGCATTCTGGAGGAACACTTGAGTATCTATGTCCGAGATTGGGCAAAGGCTGCGTATACTGAGCAAGTTAGGTTTAAATATAAAGTGGGAAATGAATTGATTCCCATGAATACAAGAAGGGATGATAAATGTGAGTCGTAACAATATCAGCCTAACTTTTAAATTATCAATAGTTATACTGATCGCTCTTCCCCTGACCATCGGCCTTTCCAGTGCCTGGAACTCGGGGCATGATAAAACGCATGAGCTTATTGCTGCCAAGCTATATAGCGATATGCCTGACAATATAAAGAAAAATCTGGATCTATCTGAGATGAAGGCGGGAGCAGATTATCCAGATAAGCTGGATGCTGGCGATAAGAGGCGCCATGCCTACCCTCTGAGCGTGGATTATGCTGAAAAAAACCTCAAAAAGGCCATCTCGGATTATCATGATGCCAGAAATGCAAAGACACCCCAGGACAGGAAGAAATATTATAGAGAGGAGAGCTTTCATTTAGGAATGGCCACTCATTATATCGCCGATACCTTTGCTGCGCCTCATACCATGAGCAAAATGGATCATCATGATCAATACTATAAAACAGCTGATGGAATAAAGGATATCCAGGGAGCAAGATTGCCACAGGAAATCTGGACGCTCGATCTAAAGAGCCGTGACGGCCTGGATGCCCTGCTAAAATATGGCAAACGGGAAGGCAATAAAGACGCTCAATACTGGAACGATAATCGGATCTGGGAAGATCATCAAAAGGCTTCTAAATTGGCCACAGGCAATTTAAAGCTGGCCTACGCTGGAACACTGGCAGTGTTTAAGCAATGGCTAGGCTTTTAATCGACATCCTTCTTTTTAGCTCTTCAGCCTGCATAGGCCTTTTCTGTTATGGCAACGGTCCTGGCTGGCTTTAGAACCAATATCCGTGTCGACTCCTTCTGAGCAAAATTTCCAAATCTACTTATACAATGAGCCTTGAGATGGGGGCAGGAGGGGCCTAAATTAGAATTCGACCCATATGCTTACTAGCAATTGGCTGCATTTTTTTATCTATTTCAGTTGCCAGTTGCAGTCTGGACTCCGGCAATACCGGATTATCCCCTATACCCTTAGATCTGAAAGTAAGTAATTCTGTTGCTCATGGTGCAGAGGATAATCAGGCGATGACATCGGAGAAGACAGGAATCGATGTAGTAACGAACAGGAAAAACGCTCTATCCAAGAACTCCAGCCTCCAGCAGGTCATGCACGAGGACGTTGCGCCAGCCCCCAGGCCGAACATAATAATCATGATGGCCGACAACATGGGATATATGGATCCCGGCAGCTATGGCGGCGGCGATGTACTGGGCGCACCTACACCCAGGATGGATCAGATGGCCAAAGAGGGCCTGAGGCTTACATCCTTCTACTCAGAAACCCAGTGCACACCCACAAGGGCCGCAATGCTGACAGGACGGCTCCCAATCAGAACGGGCATGAACATGGCCACGCCGCCTGGCGTCGGTGCTGGTCTGTCTCCCGGCGAGACCACCATTGCTGAGGTTCTCTCCAATGCTGGCTACAAAACTGCCATGTTTGGCAAGTGGCACATGGGCGATGTCAATGAGAGCGAGCCTCAGAACATGGGATTTGATGAGTACTTCGGGCAGCTATACCACTTCAATGCCTACTCCCAACCTGAACGCATTGGATACGACCCGTCATCAGAGCTGGGAGACCCGATTTATAGCCTAGTGGAGGCAAAGAAAGGCGAGAACCTCAAAGTCGTGGAGCCATTGAACATGACCACGATGGCACTTGTTGACGAGATGAACGTGGACAAGGCTATCGCATACATCAATGGCCAGGCAAACTCCACTGAGCCATTCTTCCTGTACATAGCATTTGCCAGGACTCATTTCCCAAGCGTCCAGAACCCGAAATGGGCAGGTAAGTCCAGCAAGGGACCCTATGGCGACGGACTGATGGAGATGGATTACTACGTCGGCCAGGTCATAGATGCAGTCAGAAAGGAAGGGATGGATAACAACACCATAATCGTTATGACTAGCGATAATGGGCCAACCCAAGATCAATGGCCCGATTCAGGCTACTCGCCATTCCGAGGCGGCATAGGCACAGCCTATGAGGGCGGCGTGCGTGTTCCATGCATAATCCGGTGGCCTGGGAAGATCGAAGCTGGCAGGGTATCCAACGGTATCATGTGTACCCTTGATCTCTTCAGCACCTGTGCAGCCCTCGGAGGAGGAAAGGTCCCAACGGACAGGCCAATCGATGGCATGGACCAGTCGAATTTCCTGCTTGGAAGACAGAATAACTCCGATAGAAACTGGGTCGTCTGGTACTTCGGAGCTGACAGCTCAGCCCAAGCCTATCCAGGGGCCATACGCTGGCATCAGTTCAAGATTCATTACAAGGCCTATGACTCATTCCAGGGGCCTGAAAGCAATTACGGCCAGATCCCTGCGGTCTATAACATAGAGATGGATCCAGGCGAAGAGCATAACATTGCTGGAGAGCATGATTTCGTGGAAAATGCCGGAATAAAGATATACAGGCAGCTTGTTGCCAGCATGACCCAGTACCCGAATACGCCATCAAGGGCGTTTCCAAATGCTGCAAAAGCAAGTTGATGGAGGCGAGAAGCCTTCATCCTCCCTCTGAATCTGCTTATCTTCTTTTTATCCTGCCTTGCCATGGCATTTTTTATACTTGAGTCCACTGCCGCACGGGCAGGGATCGTTCCTGCCAGGCTTGAAGATCACCCTGGAGATCTTGCCGCCTGTCGTGTAGCTCATGACGTTAGCGGGAGCCTGTCCATGCCTGAGCTCACCTGCCATAAACCTCATTGGGCCATCTATGTGCCTGAAGAACTCTTTGTAGCCTGCGCACAGGTAATTCAGCCCGGGTTCGCCATCAGGCGTTCTTATAAAACGGTTCTTAGGGCATTCTCCATGGCATGCAAACTTGACCTCGCATGAAAGACAGTATCTAGGAAGGGAATCCCGCTTGTCCTGGCCAAACCTTCGCTGCTTCTCACAGGATGCCAGATGGGCCATGCTCTTCTCTTTAATGTTACCCAGGAAGTATCTGGGCTCCACAAAGTGATCGCATGAATACATATCGCCGTTATGTTCCATGGCCATGGCGGTTCCACATGTCTCTGAGAAGGCACAGATGCCTGGTGGGGCTCCTGACCATGCTGCCAAAGCAACATCGAAGATCTGGACGAAGACCTTTCCCACGTCCCTTCTGACCCACTCATCGAATACGTCTATCAGGAACCTGCCATATTGGTCAGCCTTGACAGAGCGATCTGTGACCTTATCGCCTTCCTGGAATCCGGTATCGTTATCCCTCTCCACAATGGGTATGAACTGGATGAACTTTGCGCCGAGATCATCTCTTAGAAATCGGTAGACATCCAAGGGGTGATCCCCATTGGCAGCGTGTACAGTGGTCAGGATATTGAACTCGACCCTGTGCTTTTTCAAAAGCCTTGCAGCTCTCATCACCCTATCGAATGTAGGCCTGCCGGCTTTATCCACCCTGAAGGCATCGTGAAGCCTTCTTGGCCCGTCCAGGCTCAGGCCTATGAGGAAATTATTCTGGCAGAAGAACTCGCACCACTCATCATCAAGAAGAGTGCCGTTGGTCTGCATGGTGTTCTGGATGATCATTCCGGGGCGCTTATACTTCTGCTGGTACTGGATCGACCGCCTGAAGAAGTCCAGGCCCATCAGGGTCGGCTCACCGCCCTGCCAGGCGATGGTCGCCTGGGGGATATGCTGGGCATCTATGTACTGATTTATGTAAGCATCCAGCAGCTCATCAGACATGCGGAAGCTGCTTCCTGGATAAAGACTCTCTTTGGATAGGAAGAAGCAGTACTTGCATCCGAGGTTGCATGCCGCTCCAGTGGGCTTGGCCAGAAGATGGAAACCAGGAAGCGCCTTTGTCCGGATCATTTTATCACAGGCTGCTTCTTTTGCTTTTATTAATCCCTTTCGAGGCGAGCCACAGGTTCTCGTATAACGCTTATTGGAAGAAAGGACGATTATGATATGCTTAAATAGTAAACATATTATCGCTCAGGGAGTGAGGGATTTTGTGAAACTGTCTTACTGTCAGGTCATTATGGCTTTTTGGTTGCTCATGCCTTTAGCGTTCTGTCATGTGAACTCCGTCGACTACAATTACACCCAAGCGGACCAGTTCCTGGCCGCCAGCGTTGTCCCGATGCTGTACAACATGAGCGTGACGCCAAACTGGATAGACGGAACTGACAGCTTCTGGTATCTCAATACCGGCAGGGAGGGGAAGGAATTTGTCGTGGTGGATACGGCAAAGGCCACCAAGAGATTCGTCTTTGACCAGGAGAGGCTTGCACATGCTCTCGCTTTGGTATCAGGCATCAAAGTTAATTCATCAGCTTTGCCCTTCTCAAACATAGCTTTTCTTGAGGGAAAAGTTGAGTTCAGAGCACTGAACAAGACCTGGCAATATGACCTCAAGGCTAAAGGCATAAGGGAAGTCATGCCCGGCAAGCAAATACCTCAATTCTTTATGCCCAGACGACATGGCGAGGCTCATGTTATCTCCGAAATAAAGGCCCTAAAGGCTGCAGGGCCTGGCGAAATGCTCTCTCCGGACGGCGCGCTTGCCATCTTCGTCCAGGACCACAATCTCTGGGTGAAAGAAATTGCCACAGGCAGGAAATATCCTCTGACGGCCAGCGGATCGGAGGATTACGCCTATGCACAGAGATCCGGCACGGTCCTGCATCCCGTCAGCCAGAGCAGATTGAACGAGACTCCACTCCCTTATGCAGTCTGGTCTCCCGATTCCAGGAGGGTTGCCACCTTCAAGATGGATCAGAGGAACGTCGCCCCTCTATACCTCCTTGGATATGTGCCCGGTAACGGCTCCAGGCCCGTGCCCTGGATGTACAGATTTGCTATGCCTGATGAAGAGCACGTGCCGGTTTATGAGCCAGTGGTCATAGACGTTTTGGAAAAGAGAGTAATACCAGTTTCCTACAAACCCCAGCCAGAGGTATCTCTGATGGATACCGATAGCAATGTCCTGCAGTGGTGGAGCGATGACGGCCAGGCGCTCTACTCCTTATTTGCGGACAGAGGTGAAAAAGCCCTTCACCTGCTGGAGATCAATCCCCAAAACGGCCTGACAAGAGAGATCCTGAATGAGAGCGGTCCCACTTATATCGAGGCCAATCTGGATTATGCCAGCCATCCAAATGTCAAG
Organism: Methanotrichaceae archaeon; assembly: GCA_035560655.1. Taxonomy (GTDB): domain Archaea; phylum Halobacteriota; class Methanosarcinia; order Methanotrichales; family Methanotrichaceae; genus DATMZB01. The sequence continues at coordinate 8,026 of DATMZB010000577.1, forward strand.
GTCCTGAAAAACGGAGATGTCATCTGGTTCTCAGAGAAGAGCGGCTATGGCCACCTTTATCTCTATGATAAGGACGGAGCAGAGAAGAACGCCATAACCACCGGCAACTGGACTGTGAGGATGCTCTTGCATGTTGATGAGAATCGCTCTCTGGCCTACTTCACTGCTGGGGGCATGGAGCCGGGGACAGATCCCTACTACCGCTATTTATACAAAGTGAATTTGGACGGCACCGGCCTTGCCCTGCTCACACCCGAAAACGCAGATCACAACATTCAGGTATCTCCGAGCGGGACTGCCTTTGTGGATACCTACTCCAGAGTAGATCTGCCACCTGTAACTGTTCTCCGAGATCTTAGCGGCAATGTAACGCTTATCCTGGAGCAGGGAGACATAGAAAACCTCACTGAGATGGGCTGGACGCCGCCCGAGACATTCAGTATAAAGGCTCTGGATGGGAAAACGGACCTATACGGCTTGCTCATCAAGCCGACCAACTTCGATCCTTCAAAGAAGTACCCCGTGATAGAGACGGTATATCCGGGGCCCTGGATAATAGTCACAGCCAAATCATTCCCTGGCGATATGTCCTGGGTAAACAAGATATTCTGGAGAGGGCAGGCTCTTTCCGAGCTGGGATTCGTAGTGGTCACCATGGACGGACCTGGAACACCCTACAGGTCCAAGGAGTTCCACGATGCCTCCTACGGTCGCCTGGGAGATGCAGGAGGTCTTCCAGACCATATCAATGCTCTTAAGATGCTGGCTGAGGACAGGCCCTATATGGACCTGGATCGCGTGGGGATGTTTGGCCATTCTGCAGGAGGCTTCATGACTGCACAGGCCCTGCTCAGCTATCCTGACTTCTATAAGGTGGGAGTGGCATCATCTGGAGACCATGACAGCCGGTTCTATGGATCGTTCTGGGGCGAGAAGTATGAGGGACCAGGCGCCAATTATACAGAGCAAATAACCAGCAAGAAAGCCGGAAATCTAACAGGCGATCTGCTGCTCATAACAGGGGATGTGGACGATAATGTGAATCCATGCATGACCATGCAGCTGGTCGATGCCTTCATAGATGCCGACAAGCCATTTGACCTGCTGATCATGACCAATAGGAACCACGACTTAAGTTATGACATCTATTATCTCCACCGTCTCTTTGGATACTTTGTGGAGCACCTTAAAAATGAGATCAATGCCCCGGCTGACGCGGCCGGGGCTTAAGCCATTTGCTATCCAATCTTTTTTAGGATTGGATAATCGCCATGGCCACTATAGATCATCTCAAGATTCATAGTTCATGACTGGCTATGCATCCCTTTTTCGCTGAACTGAAGCGCGGTTCTGTAGGCAGCTATCAATAATCCATACACAAAGGGTCCGATGATAATTCCCATCGGTCCCAGCACGAAAACTGGCGCTACATAAGATAGAAAGGCCAAGGCGGTGTTGACAGGATAGCTCCCAACTGATATGCGAGGCCGCAGAATATATTCCGGGACATACTCCAGAAGAGCAACTCCAAAGATGAGGACGAGAAATCCCTTTGGAATATCGTTCGTCAGGAATAGAGAGACGGATAGCGGCACGAAAATAAGCCAAGGGCCAAAGAATCTGATCAGAGATAGAAAAGCTGCCAGTATTGCCCATAATGCTGCAAAAGGCACCCCTATCAAGGAAAATATCGCGATGCCCACCAGGGCGTTATATGCAGCAATATCGAAGTTTGTTGTCAAGAGAGTTTTGAAGACTCCATTCAGCTCATTTAAAAAATGGCGGCCAGCAATCCTCTGCTCTTCAGGAAGAAGGTCAGGCGATCTTAGAGCAGCCTCCTTTCCATTCAAGAGGAGATAGTATGCTAAAAAGATTGCAGCTATCAGCTGAACTAGAAGAATGGGAAAGACCAGTGTGAAACTCATTATCTCACCTTGCAGGACGGGGAGGATCCAGGCATCCACTACCTCTTTAATAGCAGCCGGAAGGATAAACGAGGTTATGAACGGGATTATGCCGCCCTGAAGCGCCATCTTGAGATCATCCGTTCCTGGAGAATGATTAAAATTGGGCAAAATTTTCAAACCCGCCAACAGGTCAGATGCAGGGATATCCTTGGCAGCATCAACATCTGCAGAAATGCCGGCCAATCCCAGTGAGACAGTCAGATAAGAGGCCAGGATGATCAAGGCTGATGCAATCAGCACCGCCGATATGGCAATCAGAGATGATCTTCTCTTTGATCCTGTTTTTATAAAAGCTAATTCATAAATTGGAAGGAGCATGTAAGCAAGCAGCATGCCGAGCATTATTGAGCCTGTCAAAAATCTGCTTATATAGGCGGTGATAATGATGAGAAGGACAACCGACATCCACGCCAGGATCTTTAGACCATTGCCAGGGGCCATACGCGCCTAAACGAATTGATAAGATATAAGATCTTTCTTGGATTTATGTGGCATGAAGGAGATCCAATCTCAATAAAATTTGGGCAGTGAACGAATTTTTTATCTTCTCCGCCAGCCATAACATCATCCTGCCCCGGCCATTATAGTGTTCTGCCAAACGATTTTTTATATTAGCTCTATGCCTGCCCCAGAAGCGCAGAGCAGGTTCTGTTTCATCGGAGGATGGTGATTCCAGAAATCACTATCCTTTAACCACCAACTTTGCTGCAACACCCCTTAATGCAGCAGCACAGTTAACTGCTTGCCAGTTTCTCCAAAAAGTCCCGGTACTTCGACTCGACCACATCCCAGCTGTAGTTCTCTTCAACATACTTCCTGCCGTTTTGCCCAAGCTTATCGCTCAGCCTCTCATCAGAGAGCATCAGCTTCAGGCACTCTCTGAACTCGTCATAGCTCCTGTACCATAAGCCGCCGTTGGACCTGATAGCATGGCCTCGCAGCACCTCGCTTCTCCCATTCACCAGCACGGGCCTGCGGCAGTGCCAGGCCTCCATTATGACTATGGAAAAGCTCTCGTACTTTGATGGCATTATGAGCAGCCTGGAGCCTGCTATTCCATTGAACTTGTCCTCATCGGAGACAAACCCCAGAGAGATGATGCTCGGGTCCCTTGCCACCTTCATTGCAGCCCTTCCAAGCAGGACGAGCTTGATATCCTCACGGCTTTCTCTCTTATATCTCAGGAAGTAATCAAACATCTCCTGGCACCCTTTGGACTCGTCGATCCTTCCAGCATATATGATATAATTTGCCAGGCCGTACTTTCTCTTGAAGCTTTCAGGATCTATCTCCACAGGGGGATCGATGCCAACGCCAATCACCCTGCTTGGAGTATTCTGGCTCTTGAACATCGAGTCTACAAAATGCTTCTCCTCTTCTGTGTTGAATATCATGGCCTTTGGAAGGCTGAAAATCGGCCTGAATATGGACAGATAAACCGGAGGCTCGTCATGGGCAGTCGGCAATAGTATTGCCTTATCCTTAACCAGCGGCAGCCCAAAGAACGTGGTGCAGTAGAGATAGGTCACAAATATGAAGCAGTCGTACCTATCATTATTGCCCTTGAGATAATCCAGCAGTCCGGTTGAGTAGGGCCCCTGCTCCTTCATCCATTCCAGTTCCCTCGCCTCACTGTGGGCCTGCCCGAATACCTTCTCGGATATATGGGAAAACTTTCTCATATCCCTCTGGCGGTCCACCGGAAAGCGCAGAACTGATACGCCGTTAATCTCCTCCCTGCCGGGGCTGTACTCGTCCTTCCAGGTGATATAGTCCTTGGCGCATGTGGTGATCACCTCGACCTCATGGTGCCTGGAAAGACGCTGTGCCACCAGCCGGCATAGGAGCTCTGCTCCTCCGTTCACCTCAAGACCATATCTCTGGACCACAAAGGCGATCTTCAGGAGATCACCTCCTCTATGTACTTTTTGAGCTTGGCTTCTACGATTTTAGCATCAAAATCCCTCAGCCGCGTCCTCTGCTTTCTTATGATCTTATCTCTGAGGTCTGCATCCGTGGCAAGCAGATAGGCCATCTCAGCCGCCTCCTCATACCTCTTCTCTTTCAGCAGGACGCCAGAGCCGCTCAGGGTATCCGGGATGGCTGATGAGCTGTAGGCAAGGATTGGGACCCCAAAGTACATGCTCTCCAGAAGAGGCACGCAAAACCCCTCGTGCTCGCTCATGGATACGAAGACGTCGGCCACCTTGTAATATGCGATGAGCTCCTCAAGGCTCACATGGCCCGTCATATACACGTTATTCAGGTTCAGCCTTGAGACAAGGTTCTGGAGCATGGAATAGTACCTGTCCATCCCCTTATAGGACCCTACGAGTATGAGCCTTGAGCGGGGCTCGATATATTTATTGAAGTAATAGAACATCTTGATGATGTCCTCATCCCTCTTGTTCGGGACGATCCTTCCCACGAAGACCAGGTTAATGTAATCATCATCAAATGCAGCCAGAACTCTCTGATCCGGCTCCTTGGCATATTTATTGAAGTCTATCAATAGCGGCAGTACGCCGGTATTCTTGAACCCCAGGTCCACAAGCTCTCTTCGATTGTACTCAGAGACTCCAAGTGCCAGGTCTGTGATATCTGCAAACTCTGCGAGCTCTTCCCTGCCTTTCCTGAGAAGGTAGACCAGGGAATCATTGATCCCCCAGAAGAAGTGGGGCGGGGTTATGTTGTGGTATATTATGATCTTCTTATCAGGAAGGGTTTTGACGAACTTGGAGACCTCTGAGCCTATGGAGAAGTGGAATATCACCAGGTCTTCTGAAGAGCTTTTCTTATACTTCTTGCTGTGAGTGGCCATATCGACCAGCTTGGGATGGATGCCGTCTGCGTATATCTTTGACTTGTAGCCCCATGACCTCAGAAGCTCGTTTATGGCCAGGGCTTCGTTTCCTATTGCATCACCATATTCAAGAGCAGCCAGTATCTGATTGATGCGCAAGTTGTTCATCCCCGAGGTTCTCTACCTCTCTGCTATTGCTGAGTAGCTCTGCGGCCCAAATAGAAGAGAGTTCAGCTTCATTATGTTCCGGTTTGCGATCTCCAGGTTATCTCTCTCATAATCAGGAGCATCATTGCTTATTTTGAGCTTGGAAAGCCTGCTTTCATCAGGAGGCTGGTTGAAGAACTCGATCTGGACTCCTCTGAAGCCCGCAGACTCAAGAAGCGACTTTGTGGTCTGGGGATCAATCGGACAGGCCTGAATTCCGTCCGGGCCGCGGCTGAGCGAGTGCAGTGACGCGACTGCGGGGTTGACGCCGTTTGAGACGAAATGTGCGCCGGGCCTCATCTTCCTGTGGCAGAGTTCTGCCAGATCTGCCAGATCTGCAGATGGCAGGAGTTCAAGGATATGATCGCAGAATATGCCGTCCAGTGAGCCGTCTTTCAGCGATGAGAGATGGGACAGCACCTGGCTCTCCTGGGGGCTCTGTAAGCTTAAGCTCTGACCTTTTTTGTCCTTTGCCATCCCGGATTTGCTTATCTCAGCTTCGGATGCCTTGACCTCACTTACCTCGACTTCGCTTACCTTGATGCCTTCATCTTCCATGAGCGAAGCAATCTCGCTTCTTTCCCGTGCCCGCACCATCACAAGCACATTGGTGCAGCCCTTGAAGTATTCGAGGAGCATCTTCTTGTGCTTCAGCATCTCCTCTGCATCGACTGGAAGCTTGCCTGCAAACAGCTGGCAGTCCCTGATTTCCATATCCTTTGAATCAGAGTGGCTGGTCTTGCTGAGTATATTCGCTATGTGGGAGTTGAATTCCACCTGGTTTGCAATGATGGGATCGAGGTATCTCTTTACTTCACCATTTATCATCTTCCTGCCGAGGACCAGGATCTTGCCAAGCAACTTCCTGTGTGAGCGCACCTCGTACTCAGCACGCACATCCCAGCGCGATTTTACCTGGTACATATCCTCCTGGAAGTCTTCCTGGCTGATGTGAGACGGATGTATGGGCACGGCTATGAGATCCTCGTCCTCCCTGGAGTATGTCGTGCTGGCCTTCCTTTTTCTTATGTTCTCCTCTATCTGGCGCATGATCTCCTGAACATCGATCTCTTCATCTTTGATTTCTAATACACCCAGGAAGATGCCTCCTTCAAAGAGCTATGAACCGTGGGATAGCACATAGTGAGCTTCAACCCTTGTCGCAGGGCTTTTAAGGTATTTGGTTCTATCGAACCTTTCCGGCCCCGGTTCAATCAAACCCTTCCAGCTCTTGCCCTCAGAACATTCCTGGCCCATTCTCTGTTCAATCTTCTTGACCCCGGCTTGATTGAGCCTCTTTTAGCCAGGTCCAGCCCGGTTTCCTCAGACCATATCCGCTGAGTCTCACCGGCCCAGGTTCCACCCAATCGCCATAACCCATATCTGCTGAGTTTCCTCCGCCCATATCGACATAACCTCCTCAGCCAAGGTTCCACCCAATCATCCCGGCCCTGTCTTCTTCAATCATCCTGTCCCTGGCGCTTGAAGAAGGCTTGGTCCTCAGGATAAGATAGAAACAGATCCTCCACTTCAATCGTTGGAGCAATCACCGGCAGGTATATGCAGGCCCAGATATATCGTGCTATGGAGATCCAGCGCATATGGCAGCGTACATCAAACGCAGGATAGGCGGCATTAAATGGGACCTTCTGGCGCTGATCGCCTATACAGCTCTATCTGTTCTGTTCACTTATCCTGTGGCCTTCTCAACAAATAAAATCCCCGGAGAGGGAGATGTGTACTGGTATTTGTGGGATCTGTGGTGGTTTAAGAAATCCCTTTCGAGCTTCATCAGCCCGTATTACACTGATTTAATATATCATCCGGTCGGCGCCGATCTCGCGTTTTCGGAGGTCACTCCAGCAAACGCCATAGCTTCAATACCTCTTCAATTTGTCATAGGCCTGGCAAATACCTACAACCTGATCTGGCTTTTAACATTCATCCTGTCAGGCTACGGGACTTTTCTCCTCGTGAGATATTTGACAGGGAATGCAAAGGCCGCCTTTGTGTCAGGCTTGATCTTTGCATTTTGCCCTTACCGCTTCGGCCATGCCCTGGGCCATTTAAACCTGCTATCCACTGAATGGATGCCGTTTTACGTCCTGTACCTCATAAGGACTGTCAGAGAGGAAAAACGCTCCTGCGCAGTGTATGCGGGCCTGTTTCTTCTACTGACAGCCTTATCGAGCTATTATTACCTGGTATACATGCTCGCATTCACCCTGGTCTACATATCCGGCCAGCAGATTATGCATAAAAATATTTTAAATTCAGCTTTCCTGAAGAGATTTGTCCCTGGAATGGCATTTTTTGTGGTGGGCATATCCCCTTTCATCTATCCCATGGCAAGGACGGTCTCAACCAGAGGGTCTACGTTCATGTACCTGGACGGATTTGTCGACTACTCCGCAGACCTCCTGGGGCTCTTTATTCCATCTTTTTTCCATCCGCTATTTAAGTACGCGATGGTGCCGTTTTATGCCAACTTCACAGGAGGGCCGGCCGAGTTCAATGTCTTCATTGGATATTCTGCCCTCGCCCTTGCAATCATAGCCTTTTTGAAGGCGAAGGGCGAGGATGTAAGATTCTGGTCACTGATATCTGTCTCGTCTCTGATATTGAGCCTGGGCCCTGTTCTGCACTTAAACGGAGTTGTACACGTCCCAGTAATGGGTCAGATACACAGCATTCCTCTGCCATACTTCGTGCTTATGAAGATCCCAGTATTCTCAGTATTCAGGGCGCCAGGAAGGTGGGACGTGCTTGTGATGCTATCAATTGCCGTGCTGTCGGGGTTTGGACTGAGCTATCTGGCAGCCAGGTATAGAGCGCATCCCAATATTCTGTACCTGATCATCTCCTGCCTGGTCCTATTCGAGTATCTGGCAGTTCCTTTTCCCATGGTCAGTGCCCATGTGCCTTCATTCTATGAGCAGATCTCCGGGGAAGAGGGTGATTACGCCATCCTGGATATGCCGACATTCATCTCGCCCATGATATCACCTTCAGAGTATATGTACTACCAGACAGTCCACGGCAAAAAGCTCGTCGAGGGCTATGCATCCAGGATCCCGGACTCAAGCTCAGATATCATCAACTCAATGCCCTTCGTCACCCAGCTCATGTACCTGCCCGGGTCCAGGTGGGGGAAGGATATCATGCAGCAAAACCAGGCTGAACGGGGCAGAGATATGCTGAAGTTATACAATAT
>DATMZB010000578.1:0-5825 GCA_035560655.1 Methanotrichaceae archaeon
GAGTGCCATGGCCGTTATCGTCATAGGGCGTGGTCTGGTTGTTCACAAAATCCTTGAAGGCTATGACCTTTGAAGCCCCTTCTTCCACCAGGGCCTGGTGGCTCGGGTCTGCGCCGGTGTCCAGCAAGGCTACAGTCACGCCGCTGCCGTCCTCGCCCTGGTGCACCTGGCGCGGGTCGTCCAGGTCATGTGCTCGCACCCGTCCAAGGGACTGAGCCAGGTCTGGTGCAGCCATTATCTTGAGCTTTTGATCCTTGTATACGCCCTTGACCCCCTTCTGCTTGGAGAGCTCCTCCAGCTTTCCTCCGGGCACAACCATTGAGCTCCCCTGGAGCACAGTGAAGTTCCCCTCTGTCTTTCCAACAGTCGGGTCAGATAGGTTGCCGTCGTGGAGGACTATGACTCTGAGGTCGTTGGAGCTGTGTGTGCTGCTGCTCTTTAAGGAGTCCTCTATGTGGTCGCCGTCCAGGTCCAGGGGGTCAAGTATTGTGAGGTTTGGACCCTGCGTCAAAGCGGCGTTTCCAGCCTTATCCACTGCCACTATGGTTATGGGATACACTCCAGCGGCCATGTTGGACCCGCAGTAGCCTGTGTACCTGCCGTTTCTGTCCAGGTCCAGCATGAGGTTCATGCGGTTTGCGACCTCGGCATATACCATGGATATGCCCAATGGGTCATAGACGAAGGCGTTGATCTCAGATCTGGGATCGCCCAACTTCAACATGCCCGGCACTGCAGATATATCGTAGATGGTCGGAGGAGTATGATCATTATCGCCTGCATGGGTGTAAGAGCCGTAATAGGCCTGAAACCACCTGGTGGCTTTGTCCGGGAGCTGGCCATCGGACACGAGGGCCGCAGAGCTGAGAAAACACAAAAAAATTATGGCAAATTTCAGTATTCTTAAGCTGCGGCCCGTGTTCATTCAGTATTTCCCTAGCTTTTTGATGGAGCTGAAGTCCTTGCCAGAGTCTTTCACATCTATGGTCAGGACGTCGGCGAAGACCTTGGACACACCATTTGCGGACGCCAGAAGATTTAGACTATATTTGCCAGGCGCCACCTCGGCACTCCAGGTCCCGGCAAACTCGTCTCCGGTCACTCTTGGCAGGTTTATCCTCTTGACTTCGCCGCCTGTTGAATTGGTTATGGCCGCGGTGCAGACGAATCCATCGCCCTGAGCCTTTCCTGAGCCGCCCAGCTGTATGCCGCCTGCAGAGCTGTCAGGATTGACACCTGCAAACGCCTGAGGCGATCCAAAGCCGCAGGTGGCACAGCCCTTGATTGAGAGGACTGTCATATTCCCGGCTGAGTTTTTCTTTGTACTGGTATCGTTGAGCGATCCAAACACGGCCACCAGCTTCACGGCATCTCCTGCCATTGCAGGGTTGGGTGTGGCGCTGACATTCGTCAGAGCCACTTGAAGCTTGGGCTGGTGATCGACCCAGTCGTTCCATGAGTATACCCTTGCGTCATAGCCCATGAGGCCCAGGGCAAACCATGTCATAGAGGCCTTGATGCCTGTAGCTGTGTATACCACCACGGGCCTGTCCTTGGAGAGACCTGAAAAGAGCGTGGCAAGATTTTCCCGATCCTTGATGTGCTTCTCATCCAAGGCCTGGTCGTAGGGTATGTTGACGGCTCCAGGTATGTACCCGGCATTGTACTCGTCTGCGGTCCTTGAGTCAACTATCTGAGCGCCGCTGTTCTTGACATAATCGTAGTTGGTCAGCAGCTCGGGCCGAAGCTCTGGAGTGTAGTTGGCTTTGGCCAGTGTCACAGGCGCGTTCATGGCAGGCAGGCCAGCTGCAATCCAGTCATCTATCCCGCCGTCCAGGATCTTGACCCTGTCATGGCCGAGGTACTTCATCATCCAGTATACGTACGTCGATACTGAAGGCCCACCGCCACAGGGCTGGCATTCGCCGTAGATCAGCAGTCTGTCGCTGCGCGATATCCCGGCATCGCCAAGGATCTGGGCCAGCACAGGCACGGGCTTGAGCTTGCTGTTCTCGAGGAAGTCCATGTAATCTATGTGGACTGCCCCCGGGATGTACTTCTTGGCGCCATCGCTCACATCGAGTATGACATCGAAATCTGCCACAGATGATATGGGCGCCATCATATCACTAAAGCTGCTATCCCTTTCAGGAGTGATGATGGCAGGTGTGGCTGGAGTTTTTGTGGTGGCGGGAGATGCATCCCCGGACCAGGAAGCGCTTGTGCTGGCTTCGCTAGAGCTTGATGTCTGCTGGCGTGCCGCCTGGGGGCTATCGCCTTCAGTGCCCGTAGACTGGCCAACGGTGTCGTTGAAGCCATGCAGCGACTGGTTCCATCTCACAGTCCTGGACAGCTGGGCCATGTTCGTCTTGGCAGGCCCCTGGTCTTCAACGCCCGTGCCTATAGTGTCGAGCAGGGAAGACCCGTTCCAGCCAGTGTCTGCACAAGCTGCACACCCAAGCTCTCCTGCGCTGGCGCTATGAATGAGCGCCATTGCGGCCAGAAATCCCACACCTAGGCAGATCCATAGCTGCCACATTCGGAATAATCTCATCATTTTTCCCCAGATAATTTTGATTCAGACTGGGACGAGCTGACAGACCAGCATCTGAACTGGGCTTCAACATCGTCCATTTTCTCTTCTAGTTCATATCCTCTTCTCTCCAGGCGGCTTTGCAGAGGGGGCGCCCTTCCTGGGGCAGTGCCCATCTGGCCTGCCGCGTGAACTGCGGCCAGGTCAAGACCGTGCTCGGTCCCGATCCTGGTCTAAGCGACCGATCCTTTCTTGCTAAGACGCCAGGCGAAGAGGCGCTGGCATCAATAATCTCGATTCTGTGAGCCTTTGAGTTTCCTTGAAACGCGATGGACCCGTATTCCTCACCAGGAGGTTGCCACAAACGCGCTGCAGTTGCATGAGAGCTATAAATCCTATTCATTGTGCGTTTGACGGCAAAGGCCTGAGTCGATCTGGAGGCGCAGGTGGCCCGGGTGGTGAGGTGGGTCATGTTACGGCTGCACTGACTTAGCTGTTTCAGCATTGCTCAGCAGTCCCGCAGTCAGATTCGCTGCGCCCCCGGAAGAGCCCTGTGCAGCGCTGACATTGATCAGCGCATCTTGAGGCTTGGGCTGGTGACTGACCCAGTCATTCCATGAGTATACTTTTGCATCATAGCCCATGAGGTTTAAGGCAAACCATGTCATAGAGGCCTTGATGCCCGAAGCCGTGTATACCACCACGGGCCTGTCCCCGGAGAGTCCAGCAAAGATCGCGTCAAGGCTTTCCCGGTCCTTGATGTGCTTCTTTGCCATGGCCTGCTCATAGGGTATGTTAACAGACCCAGGAATGCAGCCAGCCTCATACTCCTTTGCGGTCCTTGAGTCCACTATCTGAGCATTGCTCTTCCTGACATAGTCATAATCGGCAAGGAGGCTCGTCCGCAGCTCCGGAGTGTAGCTGGCTTTGGGCAGAGTCGCAGGCGTGTTCATGGCAGGCAGGCCGGCTGCAATCCAGTCGTCTATCCCGCCGTCCAGGATCTTGACCTTGTCATGGCCAAGGTACTTCATCAGCCAGTAGACGTACGTGGAGACTGAAGGCCCGCCGCCACAGGGCTGGCACTCGCCATAGATCAGAAGGTTTTGGTTTCTTGATATCCCGGCATCGCCAAGGATCTGGGCCACCACTGGAACGGGCTTGAGCTTGTTGCCATCGAGGAAGTCCATGTAGTCTATGTGGACGGCTCCAGGAATGTACTTCTTGGCGCCATCGCTCACATCGAGTATGACATCGAAATCTGAGACGGATGATACAGGAGCCAGCATATCGCTAAAGCTGCTGTCTCTTTGTGGAGCGCTGGCTACAGATGCAATCACAACAGGAGCCGCACTCACCGGCTCAGGGCTGCTGGTGCCCGCATCAGTCGGGCTGGCGTCCAGCTGTCGTGCCGCCTGCGGGCTGTCGGCCGAAGCGCCAGCCGTATCGTTGAAGCCGTGCAGCGACTCGTTCCACCTCACAGTCCTGGACAGCTGAGGCATGTTAAGCTTTGAAGGCCCCTGGTCTTCAACGCCAGTGCCTATCTCGTCGAGCTTGGCAGCTCCATCCCAGGTTACATCCTGGCAGGCGCCGCATCCAAGCTCTCCTGCATTGGCGCCATGAGTAAAGGCCATAATAGCCAGAAATCCAGCACAAAGGCAGATCCACAGCTGCCAAGTCCTAAACAAACTCATTATCATCCCCCAGATCATTTTGATTCAGGCAGGGACGAGCTGAGGGACCAGCCACTTCTAGGCTGGACCTCAACCTCGCCCACCTTCTCATCAAGTTCATATCCTCTTCTGTCCTGGGCGCTGAGCATAATATCGTACTTCCCAGTGTCCATCAGCGCTGTGGACATTGACCCCTGGTATACGTCGCCTGCAGGGATCAAGCGCGCATTGCTTCCTGGAGCGGTGCCCTTTTCACCCGCTGCATGTGCAAAGACCTGAGCGATCCCGTACTTGGATTCGAGGCGTACTCTCAGGGCCAGGTTATCTCCTGCCCTGACCTTTGCAGAAGAGGGGCTAACATCAATAATCGTAATCTGACGAACCTGTCCACCCATAATGGGATACTTATCAGAGTTTTCATCATTTATCTTGTAGGGCTCATCTCCGAATCGATCCGAGCCGGGCAGATCCTGGTTTGGCCCACGCAGCTCGTCCTTGCCCACATAATCGGACCACAGGTTGCCGCCCTGAGGATAGAGCGCATGCCAGGCATTCTGGCCCCTGTCCTCTGCAGAAACAACGTTATCTGAGATGCGGTTTGCATAAATATGGTTGCTGCTGGCATCCAGGTATATGCCTGTCTGGCTGTCAGAGATGGTGTTGTTCGCGATGACGTTTCCCTCTGAGCTTCCCTGGATCTGGACGCCATAGCGCGCATTTGAGTCGATCTCGTTTCCCTTGAGTGTATTGGACCCGCAGTCCATGAAGGTCACTCCAGCCACGGCATTCCCGGACATGGTATTGTTGATGATGAGGTTGTCGTGGCAGTTGAACCTCATGTCCATGCCTGAGTTAGTGTTCCTGGTCATGCGGTTGGACTCAATCCTGTTCCCGGTGCAATCTCTGAACATATAAAGGCCGTACATGTTCCCCTCAAGGAGGTTGCCCCTGATTGTGTTGTTATTGCATGATGGGAATAGGTTGATTCCATATGCGCCGTTGCCGAGTGCAGAGTTGCCCTGGATTATATTGCCATCCGAGTTGGTGAGGTATATTCCATACCAGCCCTCCCCGCCCAGGCCGTTGAAGCTGGCATTGTTGTATTCAATTGTATTATTCTTGCAAAACTTGAGCATAATTCCAGGCTGGGCGCAGTGGATGACTGTGTTGTGTGATATGACGCAGTTTTGAACTGTGTCCATGCTTATGCCGTAGAATCCGTCTCTGACCACAAACCCGGAGATCTTCACACCATCGGCCAGAACCTTCACACAGGCCTCATTGTCACTGGTGCTTATCACTGATCCGCTTCCACTGCCTATGAGGTTCAGACGCTTTGAAACCTCGATCTTGCCATAGACTCCAGGGGCTACGTTCAATGTATCGCCAGGAGAGGCGGCATCAATAGCAGCCTGAAGGTTTGAGCTCACCTTTACACTGGCAGCCCCGACTGGGCCTAGCATTGCCAAGACCAGGACCATACAGATAATCAGATGGAAATGTGAAATCCTCAACCAACCACCTGTGAGGAGAGTCTTTGTGAGGTTAATAAATCTAACGTGGAATCCGGGTGCAGATCCAGCCATTAAAGCTTAAATGAAACCAACAGGGCTAATATAGAG